>JBNLCA010000210.1:0-3033 GCA_050303575.1 Paracoccaceae bacterium | reverse complement strand
GTTGCGCCCGGCTATCCGCAGCTGCACGGCGACCGGCTGGAAGTGATTGGTACGAAGGGGACCATCGTGATGGAGCTGAACCGCATCTTCATGGTCGGCGCCGAGGACGCGGCCGAGGAGGTCGATCTTCTGGGTCGCTACCAGGAATGTTTCGACACCGCGATGACGGCCTTCGTCGCCGGTCTGCGGGACGGGACAGAGTTCGAGACCGACCGGCTCGACAATATCGAGACGTTGCGCCTGATGGAGAGCGTCTATCGCGCCGCCGGCGTCGAGGTGCACGCATGAACCGCGAGGCAAGCCTGACGCCGTCGGTCGATCCGGCGCGGATCGACCGGCTGTTCGATGTCCGCGGCCTGCGCACCTTCATCCCCGGCGGCTACGGCGCGCTGGGCGAGGCGATCGCCACCACGATGGCGCGGATGGGCGCGGTGGTGACGGTGGCCGGACCGAAAGCCGCCAAGGCCGAGGCGCTGGCCGGACGACTGACCGAGGCCGGCGGCACAGCGCACGGGATCGGCATCGACGCGCGCGAGGTCGCCTCGATTGCCGAGGCGACGGACAAGGCCATAAGGCTCATGGGCGGCATCGACGTCCTGGTGAACTGCGTCGGAATCCAGCGCGAGCAGCCGTTGACGGAGGTCACCGAAGAGACCTTCGACGACATGTACCAGACCAACCTCAAGTCGGCGATGTTCCTCGCCCAGGCCGTCGCCCGAGATCAGATCGCGCGGGGGCAGGGTGGCCGGCAGATTCATCTCCTCTCGGTCCGCGCGCAACTGGCGCTCCGAGGCCGGGGATATTCAGCCTACTGCGCAACGAAAGGTGGCCTCGCGATGCTGGTCAAGCAGCACGCGATGGAACTCGCCCCGCACAACATCATGGTGAACGGCGTGGCACCCACGTTCATCCAGTCCGACCGGATCCGGACCCATGTCGACCGGCCCGAGTTCCGGGACTTCATCCTCGAGCGCAACCCGCTCGGCCGGATCGGCGACCCGATCGAGGTCTGCGGCCAGATCGTCACCTTCGCGGCGCCGGCCGGCAGCTACATGACCGGCCAGATCGTGTTCGTCGATGGCGGCGTGACGGCCTCGCAATGACTTCAGGACCAAGGGGAATCCCATGACCGACATGCAGCCCAGGCTTCTCATCGGAGGAGAATTCAGGAACTCGGGGCAGGCGGCGCCGACCGAGGTCGTGAACCCCTGCACCGAGGAGGTCCTGTGGCAGGCGCCCGCCTGCTCCGCCGAGGACGTGACCGAGGCGCTTGGCCACGCCCGCGTCGCGCAGGAGAGCTGGTCGAAGGTCCACGGCTGGGAGCGCGGCAAGATCCTGCGCCGCATCGCCGGCGAGATGCGCACCCGCACCGACGCCATCGCCCGCGCCCTCTCGCTCGAGATCGGCCGCCCTTACTCTCAAGCGGCCGGTGAGGTCGGCGCCGCCATCGAGCAGTTCGAATGGTTCGCGGGCGAGGCGGAGCGACTGTTCGGCGACACGATCCCCTCGCGCCAGGGTGGGCGCCTCCTGATCGAGCGCGAGCCGGTCGGCATCTGCGCGGCCTTCACCGCCTGGAACTTTCCGGTGAACCTGCCGGTCCGCAAGATCGCCCCGGCGCTTGCCGCGGGATGCGCGATCCTGGTGCGCCCGTCCGAGCAGGTGCCGATGACATCGACCCTCATCGCCGAGGCCTGCGTCGCGGGCGGGGTCCCCGCCGGGGTGGTCCAGCTCCTCCTCGGCCGCGCCGATGACATCACGCCGGTGATCATGGCATCGGAAGACGTGCGGAAGATTTCGCTGACCGGATCGACCCGGGTCGGCCAGCTTCTGATGGCGCAGGCGGCGCAAACCGTAAAGCGCGTCTCGATGGAGCTCGGCGGCCATTCACCGGTAATCGTTTGCGCCGATGCCGATGTGGAGGCGGCCGCCGTTCAGTGTGCCGGCTTCAAGTTCCGCAACGCCGGGCAGGTCTGCATCGCACCGAACCGCTTCTATGTCGAGGACAGCGTCGCCGACCGGTTCCTTGGGGTCATGAAGGCCGAGGCCGAGAAGCTGGTCCTCGGCGACAGCCAGGACGCGGCGACCTCGATGGGTCCGCTGACGCTTGCCTCGGGCCGCGACAAGGTCGAGCGGCTGATCGGCGACGCGCTGAGCCGCGGCGCGACACTGGTCACCGGCGGAAAGCGGCCCGAGGGCCGCAACGCCGGCTGGTTCCTCGAACCGACGATCCTTGCCGATGTGCCCGACGACGCTGACATCATGTCGGAAGAGCCTTTCGGCCCGGTCGCCCCGGTCGCCCGCTTCCGTGATTTCGACGAAGCCATCGCGCGGGCGAACTCGACACCCTACGGCCTTGCCGCCTATGCCTTCACCTCGAACCAGAAGGCGGCATCGACGCTGTCGCGGAACCTCCGGTCGGGCATGTTCGGGATCAACACGTTCATGATCGCCCATGCCGAGGCGCCCTTCGGCGGGGTCGGCCATTCCGGCTTCGGCCGCGAGGGCGGACTGCAAGCCATCCTCGATTACCAGAGTACCAAGCTGACGCATCAAATGGACGTTTGAAGTTCGTTGTGGAGAGACTGGTGACGGCTGTGCTCCGGCCCCCGGGTTGCGCGAGTATCGGTAGACGCATTGCCCTCCTGTGGTGAGCCCGGAGGCGGACACGGAGACAAGCAGCCACGGCGACAAACTCAAGCGGGACGCCGTGCATCAGATCGCGGTGCGCGGGCATCGGGTTCGGGAGGTTTCCCGCCGCCAGGTCGCACGCAAATGTCTCCGGAGGTAGGCGAAGCCGTAAGGTATGCCGGTCCCGATGCCGGGAACGGACCATGAGGCCGATAGCCGGCGCATGTTCCCTCCGGGACGTAACGCACCCGGCGCAACCAAACTTGCGGCTTCTCGAATGACCGGATCAACGTCGTGCGGCGCCGGGATGAAGGGCTAGGTCGTCACGCTGACCGCGCGTGCTAGGTCAGCTCCGTCGCAACGGACAGGCTCCGTGCCCATCCCTCTCGCGGCCAGTGGAGTGGC
>JBNLCA010000209.1:0-5604 GCA_050303575.1 Paracoccaceae bacterium | reverse complement strand
CTCTGCCAGCACGATGGGCACGCTGATCGGACGGTTCTGCGAGGCCCAGGGTGAAATCTTGCTGGAAGTTGGCCCGGCAAACCTGCCAGCCCTCAAGGGCAAGGGCGTTCCAGTCGCCGCGCTGAGGTCGGCGGTGGCGGTCCGGCCTGCGGACGAAGCGGCCACTGCAGCTGAGCCCATGAAGACGGCCGCGACCGGCGCCGCCGCAGCAAACGAATCTGACGAGACGGGGAAGAGCGGGACCCTCGACAGGACGGCTAGCGCTGCGCCATCGCCTGCATTCGCCCCGGTCCTTCAGACGCTGACGGAGTTCGCTTCCGCGGCCATCCTGATCGCACGGGACGGAGCCATTCTAGAAAGCTTCGGCGACGGGGGCGACTTGGTGCTGAAGGACATGGCAGGCACTTTCGTGGCCGACGTGCTGAGCTGGAGCAAGACGGCAGAACCCGTGATCGGTGACCGCGCCGCCATCGTCGCCGCGGCCGGCTCGAAGGAAGACCAGTGCATGCTGGTCATGCCGATCGGCGATCACGTCCTGGCGGCCATCGCTCCCGGACCGCGCCTGTCGCTTCTGGTCAACTCCGCGCGGAAGCTGGGCCAATGATGATCGCTGCGCACATCGACTCGCGCCCTGAGACCGGCCTCTTCGAAATGGCGGCCGACATCCGCGATTGCGCCGAGCGCATCGCAGGTCACGTCCCGGCCGCACCCCACAATCATGATCATGGGTGCCGGCCATGAGCGCGCCTGGAACCGGGACACAGAACGATGCCCAGGTCGGCATGGAGGTCGATCTGGTCCGCCGCGAGCTGATCGCCGCCTGCGACATGCTTGTCGGCCTTTTCGGCGACGAGATCGCCGAGCGGATCGAGCCGCTGCGGACCCGGCTTGCCGGCTACATGGCCCGGATCGCGCTCGTCGGTCAGGTCAAGGCGGGCAAGACCGCGCTGGCGAACTGCCTGGTGCAGCAGTCCGAGCTTCTGCCGTCCGACATCAACCCCTGGACCTCGGTCGTCACCAAGCTGCATTTCGGCCACCCGTCAGGGATGACCGACGGCGCGCTGTTCCACTTCTTCGACGATGTGCAGTGGGACCGGCTGGCCAATCGCGCCGGGCGGCTGGGCGAACTGACCGAGGGTCTGCTCGAGGACTACAAGCGCAAGGAGCTGCTCGACCAGGTCCGTGCCATGCAGGAACGCGCCCGCCTGCGGCTGAGCGACAGTTTCGAGGCGCTCCTGGGTCAGAGCCACCGGTTCAAGGCCGTCACGCGTGAAGTGATCGAGCGCTATGTCTGCGCCGGCGAGGTCCCCGAGGAGCGCTTGCGCAATCCGGCCGCCGGCCGCTTCAGCGACATCACCCACACCGCCGAGATCTTCTTCGAGATGGCGCCCTTCGGCTGCCCGGTCTCGCTGATGGATACGCCCGGCACGAACGATCCGCTCCTGATCCGCGAGGAGATCACGCATCAGAGCCTCGAGACGGCGGACCTTTTCGTCGTCGTCCTTTCGGCGCACCAGGCGCTCTCGGAATCCGACCTGAACCTCGTGCGCATCCTGCGAGCTCTGAAGCGGAACCAGATCATCGCCTTCGTGAACCGGATCGACGAGGTCAGTCACCTGGTCGACGATTTCGACAAGCTGAGAAAGCGCGTCGCGGCACGGCTGAAGTCCGAGCTCGGCGGGATCGACGTGCCGGTCATCCTGGGCAGCGCCGCCTGGGGGTCACAGCTCCTTGGCGACGGCGACGACAGCGCGGATCGAGGCTACATCCTGCAGGTTGCCGCCCAGAAGCGGCGGACCGCCGACGCAACCTCCACCTTCCCGGCAGCAGAGGCCCAGGCGGTCCCGGATGTCCGCCTCGCCTCGGGCATCGCCGAGCTCGAGGCCGCGCTCTCGCGGCAGATCTTCGTTGGTGCCGACGGAGATGTCCTTGGCCCGACCTATGACGATCTCGTCTCCCTCGCCCATCAGGCGGTGGACTACACCGTCCGCAGCCTCGACGCGGTCAATCGCGGCGACGCGGCCGGCAGGGGTCACATCTCGTCGGCCGACGTCGTCCGCATCCGCACGGCGCTCGACAAACGGGTCGCCCATGGCCGCGAGGCGATGCTCGCCGAAGTCGGGCGGCAATGGACCCGACTGGAGCAGGATCTGGAGGCGGCGATCGGCGATTTCGCGCGGCAGCAGCAGGCACGCCCGCCCAAGGACATCAAGACGGCGATGCGAAGCGGCACCATCGCGGGCGAGGTGGATGCGCTTCGCTCGACGCTGAAGGCCATTTATGTGAAGGCCTTCGGCGAGTTGCGCGATGAGCTCTGGACGATGCTGCGCGATCTGAACTTCGACCAGGTGGCCGATGTCAGCGAGGCGAGCGCGCAACGCATCATCGGCGTGCGGATCAAGGGGCTTGCCCTGATCTCTGTCGACGCGCGGACGGACGCGCTCTACCGCTCGGTGTCGCTCGACCTGTCGTCCGGGTGGCTCGACAGTCTCTTCACCAGTTCCGCCGAACGGTTCCGCCCCGTCATCGAGGCCGTGGGGGCGCAGTTCTCCGACATGTGCACCGAACTCCTTGCCACCGGCCGGGACGAGCTCATGGCCGAGACCGAGTCGGCTATCACCAACTTCGTCTCGGACATCCGGCGCATGCTTCGGTCGCTGGCGGCCGACCGCGCCTATGACGGAGCGACCTTTGCGTCGGCCGCACAGAAGCAGGCGGCCGAGCGGAGCGTGCAGGAGGCGCGCGCCATCGTAGCACGGCTCGACCGGCTGCAGGGACTGGTCGGCACGCAGCAACGGGTCGCCGTGAATGGATGACGGTGCGATGAACCTCGAAGCCGAGGAGATCGAGGCCTTCCTGGCCGAGAGCCAAAACTGGACCCTGCCGGATCCGGACGTGCTCGCCGGCCTGAGGTCCGAGGCCCGCCGCCACCTGCGCCGGCTGCGCGGCGAGGTCACGCTCGGCATCACCGGCGAGTTCAACTCGGGCAAGTCGACGCTGGTCAACCTGCTCTGCGGCCACGTGCTTCTGGAAACCAGCATGATCGCGTCGAACCTGCCGCCGGTCACGGTGAGCAACGGGCCCGAGACCGCCGCCTTCGGCTGCTGGTGGGACCGGACGGACAGGACGCAGCTGGAACTCGGCGACCTGCGGGACGGAGAAATTTCCGGGTTCGACTACATCGCCGTCACCGTTCCTTCATCCCTGCTTCGGACGGTGACGATCATCGACCTTCCGGGCCTGAACGACCCGAGCCGCAACAACTACGCCTGGCTCGATGCCGCCGAGCCGCCCGACGCGATGATCTGGTGCACGAACGCGGTGAACGCCTGGCGGGAAAGCGAGCGCCGCGCCTGCGACGAGCTGATGCCCACGCCGCCCGAGCGGTCGATCCTGGTGGTGACCCATGTCGATCTCAAGGCGGTTCGGAACGCCGTCGGGCGGCTTCTGCGGCGCCTGAAAGGGGAAAGCGCGACCCGCTTCCGCGAGATCCTCACCATCGCCGCGCCGCAGGCCGCCTCGGCAACGCGCAACGGAGAAGTCGTTTATCCGGAGGGCTGGTCGAAGAGCGGCGCACAGGCGATCGAGGACGCGATTCGCGCCATCGCCGACGATGTCCGGCGCTCCGGGATCGACGCCGCCAGGGCCTTCGTCGAGGACGAGGTGCGCCCGTGGGCCGCGCGGCAATCCGGCGGTGCCGGTGCAGTCGCAACGCCGGACCCGCTGTCGATCTGGACCGGAGGGCTCGCATCGGTCTCGACCGCCCAGCCGACCGATCCCGGGGTGCTTGCCGGTATCGTGGAAGAGACTGCGCGCGCGCTCGACGTCCGGCCCGGTACGGAGTGGCTGGGCAAAGAATTCCGCGAGGTCGCCGGCCTCCTGAAGGGCGGATCGGCAGACGTGCCTGATCTGGACGCCGTGCTCCTTCAGCTGGACCGAGACCTCAGACTTGTCGTTCGGGCGGCGGACGACAGTTAGCGGCTGTCACAGGGTGCGGGATCATGCTTCGCTTCGGGTCTGCCTGCCGAAGGACGTATGGGAACGCGTGATCGGGCCGTCATCGGAGGGCGCGCCTCGGACGGACCGGCGCGCCGGACGGCACTCTACTGCGGCAGCTCGATCTGCATCTTCACGTCCGCGGGCGGAGCCGTGGCCGCGAGCTCGAAGGCGTGGATGCTGTCGGCAAAGGGGAAGGTGCGGGTGATCAGCGGCTTCACGTCGATCGCGCCCGAGGCCAGCATGGCGACGCAGCGCGGAAAGACGTGGGCATAGCGAAAGATGTTCTCGACCCGCGCCTCGCGCACCATCGCGGCGCCCGCGTCATAGCTGATCGGCTCGGCCTGCCCGCCGATCAGGACGACGCAGCCGCCAGGCGCGAGCGGCCGGAAGATCTGGGACGCCGCGCGGGGCGATCCGGTCGCCTCCCACACCACGTCGGCGCCCCAGCCCTCGGTATCCTTGTGGACACGCTCGGCGATGTCCTCGCGGGTTACGTTGACCGGAACAATGGCGGGGCTGAGCGCGGCGGCAATCTCCAGCTTCTTCTCTGCCAGGTCGGCGACATAGACGCGCGCGCATCCGGCTGCCAGCGCGGATAGGGCCGTGACGAGGCCGATGGGACCGGCGCCCACGACCACGCCGATATCCCCCGGCCTGATCCGCGCCTTCGTCGCGGCGTGAAGGCCGACGGCCAGCGGCTCGACCATCGCCGCCTCGGCAAAGCTGACGCTGTCGGGCAGCCGGTAGGTGAAGGCCTCGGGATGGACACAGGTCGGGCGCAGGATTCCGTGGACCGGCGGCGTCGCCCAGAACCGCACCGCCGGATCGACATTGTAGATGCCGAGCCGCGTTGCCTTCGAGTTCGGATCGGGAATGCCCGGCTCCATGCAAACCCGGTCGCCGACCTTGAGCGAGGTGACCTCGGACCCCGTCTCGATCACCGTGCCCGACGCCTCATGGCCAAGGATCATCGGTTCGGTCACGACGAACGGGCCGATCCGGCCGTGCGTGAAATAGTGCACGTCCGAGCCGCAGATGCCGACCGTGTGCAGCCTTATGCGCACATCACGCGGACCCAGCGTCTCCTCGGCGCGGTCGATCGCGGGGAAGTCGCGCAGGCTCAGATCACCCTTCCGTTCCAGCACCAGAGGTTGCATGAACCTTCTCCTTACCCCGCACCGAAACGTCTGCCCCGGCATCGTGCGACGAGTGCCGGGGCGCCATCCTACTCCGTCATCTGCCACAGACGAAAGGGCGGTAAGCTTGCCTGCGGCAGTCCGCACCCTTAGAAGGGCGCGCCAGAACAAGGGGGCCGCGATGATCCTGAACCGACGCACCGTACTGAAAACCGGCGCCGCCGCCTCGGCTGCGGCCGTCCTTCCGGCGCTCGCATGGGCCGGTTTCGCGCCGCGGCCCGAGGGCTGGCGCCGCTTCGAGCTGGTCATGCGGGTCGAACTGCCGGCTGGCGCCGGTTCGGCGCAGGCCTGGGTGCCGGTTCCCTCGATCGACGCGGCGGGCTGGATGAGGTCCGGCGAAGCAACATGGTCCGGCACCGCGGACCAAGTATCGCTCGAGGCCGACCCGGTCTACGGCGCGCGCTTCGTT
>JBNLCA010000208.1:0-3328 GCA_050303575.1 Paracoccaceae bacterium | reverse complement strand
GAAGCCGATGGAGACGTCGGTCCAGGCATGGAAATACGCCAAGGGCCTCTACCTCATCCCGCTCTTCATGGTGTTCAACCCGTCGATCATCGAGGGCGGGCCGATCTACCTCGTCCTGTGGAACGGCTTCATCGCCATCGTTGCGCTTTCGGCCTTCGCCGCGACGCTTGAGGGCTACCTCTTCTCGCCCTGGCCCTGGTGGATGCGCATCGCCGCCGTGCCGGCCATCATCGCGGTCTTCTGGCCCTCCTTCCCGATCGAGGCCCTCGGCACGGTTCTGCTGATCGGGCTGATGGCCTTCGACTGGACCGGGCGTCGGCGCCAGGAAGCCACTGCCGGAGGCTGATCCGACTGGCGGGTCGCGGCAAGACAGGTTACGAATTTCTGGCTTGCCGCTTATCTCGCAGTGCAACCTTATGGTTCCGCATTTTTTTGAGCCCCGGGAATGGACGACGAGGATTATTGGATCGACCTCCATCGCGATGGCACCGCTCCGGAAAGCGCGGCCAGCCTTCGGGTCAGCTCGATCGAGAATGTAGCTCCTCTCGAACAGCAACTCGGCAAGTGGCCTAAGGCTGCGGTGCCCGAGGCGCTCTGGCCGGTGCTCTTCGCCCAACCGGTCGGAGAGGATGCCGCTCAAGCGCCCTTGCGCACCTATGCGCTGCTCGATGGTGCGAAGGTCGACGGGCTGGCCGAAACCCTCGAAGACGGCAATCTGGACCATGCCTGTCTGTTCAAGGGGGATACGCTCGAAGCGGCCGGGCATCTTGCGCCCTGGCTGATCTGCCTCGATCCGGACGACGAGTTCACGCGCAGGCTGTTCACCGCCAGCGAGCGCCAGTGGGACCTCTGGAACAGACGGACCGGGATATTTCTGCGCTCGACCTGCACGACGCAGGAGCTGCGTGATCACCTCAGGCGCTTCACCTACGTCCAGAACGCTGCCGGTCGACGGATCATCTTTCGCTTCTGGGACACCGACTGTGCCGGCGCGCTGCTCACCGCCTACTTCCACGACGGCCTTTCACGGCTGTTCGAGAAGGTACACAGCCTCGTCGTGGTCGACGGAACCCGCGCCACGATCTATCAGGCGTCGGACGCGCCTCGACGGCGGCCGTTCCAGCTCTCACAGGCAGGCACGCAAAGGTATCTGGCCCTGCGGCAGGAGAAGCTGTGCGATCAGCTCACGAGCAGCTTCGCCGCCATTCCCGAGTTCCACGGCAAGGACCCCGAGATGATACGAGCGGATGTCCGGCGCCATGTAAGTTATGGAGTTTCGATGGGAATCAGCGATGGGGCGGACCTGTTCCGGCTGGCGCTCGGCATAGCGCTCGCCGACCGTTCCGACACCATGATCGGCGAAATCCAGGCCATTCATGCCAGCTCGTTTGCGACCGAACCCGAGAGACGCGCCGCCATCCTCGCCCATGTCGTCCTGCCGATCGAGGCGGCCAAGCGCCGGGCCGGTCATCCTGCTACGGAGGCGCAATAGTGGCGACCGGAACTCCATACGATCCGCCGGATGGTCTGGTCGACGTCGCGGCCGAGGCGACCTGCCAGGCCGACGTCAGCATCCTCGTTCAGGAACCCAAGGTCACCGGGACCGACCGCAATACGCTATCCGGTTCGCAGTGGACCGGCGTCAAGGAACTCTCCGTGACGCTTCTCGGGGCGGGCACCAGGTTTTCCGCCCCGACCTCGGCCTCCGGTGTGGCCTCGCTCAGCGCCGTGCCCTGCGGAAGCTATCGGGTGGTCCTCGAGCAAGGCCAGTTCGAGGTCGAGAACCTGTCCGAAAGGACGATCACGGTCGCAGGCGGCAAGAAGTCCGGCACCGAGTTCGAATTCGAGGTCCGGCGCAAGCTCCTGACGGTCGAGATGCTGCGGCTTCCCACGCTTTACATCGACGGAGCGCTGGCCGGGCTCGGCAAGAACGTCGACGTCGACCAGGACCCCTACGGCCACCATTGGATCAAGGTCTACAACGACGTCACATCCGCACGCCTCGAACGCCCGATGGAAAGCTACGGCTGGTGGCCCATCGAAGGCGCCTCGGCGGACAGGCTGTGGAACGGGGTGAAGGGTAGCCTCAACGGCTTTCCGATGCACTCCCGGGTGCCGACCCGCGATCCGTATCACACTCAATACCTCCGCGGCGACAAAAAGCTCGAAGACGCATTTTTCCCATATGTGACAAACGGTTATACTGCCGACGAGTACAAGAGCAACATTCGCGCGAAGGCGGCGGCCTACGCGGCGGTGTCGGGCGGGATCTGGTCGTGGCGCGGAAACGGCGCCGGCTATCATTGCAAGACCTTTCAGGCCTATCTGATGCGAGAGGTCTATATGTGGAAACGGCTCGGAGTCGGAGTTTGGAATTTCGGATGGTCGGCAAACGTCTGAGATTTTTGGCAATCCCCACGGTCGCGCTGGTTGCGCTGGCCGTCGGGTCAATCATCATGCCCGTGTCAGGAAAGGGAAACCCGGTGTCCCCCAGCCAAGACCAAGCAGGTGCGAAATTCTATTTCGGCCGAACGATCATCGACATCAAGGCGGCCGACAGTGCGGTTCCGCGCGTCGATGGCGATACGGTCGTGCCCTATGCCGATCTCGCCCTCGCCGACGAATTCTATCTCGGTGCGAAGAACGCGCACGGGCAGCTCGTCTATCTTGAAACCTGGGCGCGCCATCCCGAAGGCGAGGTGGGCCTGGACACAATGGTCGACGGCCGCCCGCTCAGCGAGTACCGCATCGATCAGACGGGGCCCGCCGTTTCCTCGCAGGTGCCGCGCTTCTTCATGCTCTCCGGGTCGCAGTGGCAGGAGGTCTCCGCTCAGGAGACCGAGGGCGAGACGCGCTTCCTGCGCTTGCGCTTGTTGCCAGCCTTCGCGGGCAGCCCGGTCGAGCCCTTCGCGGAGATCCTGACCCAGCGTCTCGAGCGCAAGACCTACTACAGCTACGATGCGTCCGGAACGCTCTTGGACATCACCGTCCAGGAACGCAGCACCGGCTTCCAGAGCGAGAAGGTCCCTTTCGGCAAGTGACGCCGGGCCCGGCCATGGCGCGGGGAAACCGCGAGACTTGGCGACCCCGGGAGGAATCGAACCCCCAACCTTGGACTTAGAAGGTCCCTGCTCTATCCAGTTGAGCTACGGGGCCGCGCCGCCGCCCTTGTGCGACAGGCGGAGAGGGCGATCAAGCCCGTTGGTCACAGGCTCCGCGTCATGAAGACGCTGTTCGGGTCCTCGGCATATCCCTCGAACGGCGGGCAATAGGCGAAACCCGCCCGCTCGTAGAGCGCCCGCGCCGCCGCGAAGCCGGGCTGCGCGCC
>JBNLCA010000207.1:0-4481 GCA_050303575.1 Paracoccaceae bacterium | reverse complement strand
CCCCGCGGCCGGGCGGGGTTCGATGCCCTGCCCGGCCGCCCTCCGTCTCAGAAGAGACCTTCGATCTGGCCCGATCCGTCCAGCCGGATGACCTCGGCCGACGGCACCTTCGGCAGGCCCGGCATGGTCATGATCTCGCCGCAGATGACAACGATGAAGCCGGCGCCGGCGCTGAGCCGCACCTCGCGCACCGGAACCGAATGGCCGGTCGGCGCGCCGCGCAGGTTGGGGTCGGTAGAGAAGGAATACTGCGTTTTCGCCATGCAGACCGGGAAGTCGCCATAGCCCGCGTCCTCCCAGGCCTTGAGCTGCGCCCGGATCGACTTGTCGGCCAGAACCTCGTCGGCGTGGTAGATGCGCTTGGCCACCGCTTCGATCTTCTCGAAAAGCGGCATCTCGTCGGGATAGATCGGCGCGAAGTGCGAGGCGCCGCTGTCGGCCAGTTCCACCACCTTCTTGGCCAGATCCTCGATTCCGGCCGAGCCGTGGGCCCAGTGCTTGCACAGGATCGCCTCGGCGCCCTGGCTGGCGACATAGTCCTTGACCGCCTGCACCTCGGCGTCGGTGTCCGAGTGGAAGTGGTTGATCGCGACAACCACCGGAACGCCGAAGCTCTTCACGTTGGCGATGTGG
This sequence comes from Paracoccaceae bacterium, assembly GCA_050303575.1. Classification (GTDB taxonomy): domain Bacteria; phylum Pseudomonadota; class Alphaproteobacteria; order Rhodobacterales; family Rhodobacteraceae; genus JBNLCA01. The sequence goes on along the minus strand of JBNLCA010000207.1, from coordinate 3,848 downwards.
CGCCCGAGGTTCGGGCAGCCCTTCTTGATGGCAGCGACGTTTTCGGCCCCGAGATCGGCCTTGGCCACCCCGCCGTTCATCTTCATCGCCCGGCAGGTCGCCACGATCACTGCCGCAGCGGGCTTGAGTCCGGCCTTGCGACACTTGATGTCGAAGAACTTTTCCGCACCGAGGTCGGCGCCGAATCCGGCCTCGGTCACGACGTAGTCGGCCAGTTTCAGCGCCGTCGTCGTGGCGATGACCGAGTTGCAGCCGTGCGCGATGTTGGCAAACGGGCCGCCGTGGACGAAGGCCGGGTTGTTCTCGAGCGTCTGGACAAGGTTCGGCTGCATCGCGTCCTTCAGGAGCACGGTCATCGCGCCGTCGGCCTTGATGTCGCGGCAGTAGACCGGTGTCTTGTCGCGGCGGTAGGCGATCACGATGTCGCCCAGCCGCTTCTCGAGGTCCTTCAGGTCCTTGGCGAGGCACAGGATCGCCATGACCTCGGAGGCGACGGTGATGTCGAAGCCAGTCTGGCGCGGGAAGCCGTTCGAGACGCCACCAAGGCTGACGACGATGTCGCGAAGTGCCCGGTCATTCATGTCCATCACCCGGCGCCAGGCGACGCGGCGCTCGTCGATCTTCTGCTCGTTACCACAGTAGATGTGGTTGTCGATCATCGCGCTCAGCAGGTTGTGCGCCGAGGTGATCGCGTGGAAATCGCCGGTGAAATGGAGGTTCATGTCCTCCATGGGAACGACCTGGGCGGAACCGCCGCCGGCGGCGCCGCCCTTCATCCCGAAGTTCGGGCCAAGCGAGGCTTCGCGGATGCAGATGACGGCTTTTTTCCCAATCTTGTTAAGGCCATCGCCCAGACCGACCGTGGTCGTGGTCTTACCCTCGCCCGCCGGCGTGGGGTTGATCGCGGTGACCAGGATCAGCTTGCCGTCCTTCCTGTCCTTCAGGCTTTCGATGAAGGACTGGCCGACCTTGGCCTTGTCATGGCCATAGGGCAGAAGATGCTCGGAAGGTATACCAAGCTTTTCGCCAATCTCCAGGATGGGGCGCTTTTTTGCCTCGCGGGCGATCTCGATGTCGGTTTTGACGGCCATTTGGCTTCTCCTCCCGGAGACAATGTATACATTTCTCGGCGCAGAAGACCAGATCGGATGATCCGGCCCCGGCTTTTCGGGCCGTTCGCTCGGGCGCACGTTCTGCCGATCCGGGCCGGACTTCGCACGGATTCTCGACCACTTGCCCACCAGTTGCGACGTGCGGCGCGACACATACACCGGGCGTGCACAATCCGTACACAGTCCGTGCACCATTCAGCGGCCGCGTTTCGGGAACCGGACCCCGAGAGGCGGCGTTTCCTTCACGATCCAACCGACGGAGGCCATCATGGGTTCGACCGCCATCTTCATCAACGCCGGCTTCGCGCTGGGCCTCGGCCTCGGCGCGCTTCTCCTGACGCTGACCTGAGACCTCCGAAGGCGCCCGTCTCAGGGCGCCCAGGCGCGCTGATCGGGGACGTGGAGCCGCATCGGCTCGCCCAGCATCAGCATCCCTTCCCGCTCGACCCATGCCGTCACGCCGCGCCGCCCCCGCGCGGCCGGCTGAAACGCCTTGCCGAAGCCGGGCGCGGCGGCCTCGATCTCGCGCCCCGGAAGCTGGCAGGGACGATTTTCCATGTCGACGACGACGGTCGCGCCCGAGGCCGACTGGAGCCGTGACGAAGGCGGGATGTGGGTGAAATCCGGGATACCGGACAGCACAACCGTCGCCCCGACCAGCGCAGGATCGAGTGTCTCAATCCCCATCTCCCCGGCGATCGCCGTCATCTCCTCGGCTGAAAGGATCGAAAGCTGGCGGACGTTCCGGATCTCGGTTCCCTTTGGATATTGCGACGTCACCCGGCTGCAGGACGGCCGAGTCAGCCCGCCGTGCGCCTCGCCTTCGGGTCCGGCGAAGGTCAGCGCCAGCCGTTCGACTGGCTGCGCGCGGAGCGAGGCACCGCGATCCGGCACCCGGCCCAGCCAGGTGATCGTGCCGTAATGGTCGGTCGGAACAAGCGCCGGCATTCAGCCTCCGTCGGGCAGCCTCCGTCGGGCGGGCAGTCGGCTCAGCGGCCCGGCGGGAAGAATATGATCAGGATCGCCGCCGCGATCGCCGCGGCTGTGAAGACACCGATGACAAAGCCGGTGAAACCCGACGCATAAGTGCCCTTTCGCGCGAAGAGGCGGATATCGACGGCCTTCTTCACCCGGGCGGGCGCGTTCACCGGCGCGGTGCCCGCCGCCAGCCCCGAAAGCCGCTCGCGCCAGGCCGCGACCTCGAGCCGGAAGGCGCGGTCGGTCGCGGTGCGCCGCTCGGCCTCGTCGGCCTCGGCCGGGGACAGCAGGCCCAGCGCATATTCGGCGGCAAGCGCTTCCTCGTCGTCGTAACCGTCGAGGCTGGGTTTCATCATCCCATGCACTCCCGGAGCGTCATCAGCGAGCGGCGCAGCCACGTCCGCATCGTGTTCTGCGGCACGTCGTACCGCGCGGCGAGCTGGTCGTAGGTCAGGCCATCGAGATAGGCACCGCGGATCGCGGCGGCGCGGTCCTCGTCGATCTCGCCCAGGCAGGCCTCGACGGCGCGCGCCTCGGGGACGGTGTCCGAGACCGGCTCGGGCCCCGCCGGGTCGGGCAGGTCCTCGTCGGGATTGCCCTTGCGCCGGGCGCGCACCCGCTCGACCCCGACATTGCGGGTGATGGTCAGAAGCCACGCCATCGGCGAGAGGCCCGTCGCCTCGAACCGTGCGGCACCGCGCCAGACCCGGACAAAGACGTCCTGGAGCGCCTCTTCCGCCGTTGCGCGGTTGCCGAGGATTCGGATCAGAAGGCCGAAGAGCTTGGGCGAGGTCGCCGAGAAAAGCGCGCCAAAGGCCTTGCGGTCGGCCTGGCCGACGCGCCCGATCAGCGACCCGAGGTCTTCATGCCTGCTCATTCTGCCTCCACTTGCGCCAGATTAATCAGGTTTGCGTCCCATGGGGAAGCCTGTCCGGTCAGAGACTTGCGTGCAACCTTTTGGAGAAGGGACGGGCAGTTGGCCGTTCCCTGGGCGACCATTGCGAAAGACGGATTTTCGACAGCGCCCGCACCGGCCCTGCCCCTTGAACCCCCGCGCGATATGATCCACTAAGCCTCGATCACCCGCGCAGGCCTCCTCCCGGTCCCGTCTGCGCGGCCTTGCGCAGGACGACGGACATGGCAGACGGCACGCTCGACCCCAAGACGAAACCGACCGAGGAAATCTCGGTCCACGACGTCTTCGGCATCGACACCGAGATGAAGGTGAAAGGTTTCGCCGAGCGCTCGGACCGCGTGCCGGCGATCGATCCGACCTACAAGTTCGACCCGGACACCACGCTCGCGATCCTTGCCGGGTTCGCCTACAACCGCCGCGTTATGATCCAGGGCTATCACGGGACGGGCAAGTCGACCCATATCGAGCAGGTCGCGGCGCATCTGAACTGGCCCTGCGTGCGGGTGAACCTCGACAGTCACATCAGCCGGATCGACCTGATCGGCAAGGACGCGATCAAGCTGCGCGACGGCGTGCAGGTGACCGAGTTCCACGAGGGCATCCTGCCCTGGGCGCTGAGAAACCCTGTCGCCATCGTCTTCGACGAATACGATGCCGGCCGGCCGGACGTGATGTTCGTGATCCAGCGGGCACTGGAGCATGACGGCAAGCTGACGCTTCTCGACCAGAACGAGATCATCACGCCGAACCCGAATTTCCGCCTCTTCGCCACGGCGAACACGGTGGGCCTGGGCGACACGACGGGCCTCTATCACGGGGTCCAGCAGATCAACCAGGCGCAG
>JBNLCA010000206.1:0-11907 GCA_050303575.1 Paracoccaceae bacterium | reverse complement strand
ACCGAGGTGTCCGGAACCGGCAGCATGTTCTCGAAACTGTTGACGTTGGCGATGTAGATGCCCTGGATCAGGACATACTGGCTTCCGGCGAAGGGCCGCTCGGTGAAGGTGCCGGTCACGCGCGTGTCGCCGCTCGCCCGGTAGACGTCTGTCTCGCCCGAGGCGAGCGTGAAGCGGATGCCTTTTGCTAGGTCGGCGGCGGTAGGGCACGCGGCGGCGGCCGCGACCGGGCCCAGCGCCACAAGGGCGCAAGCGAATCGGAAATGTTTCATCGGCTCAGAATAGGAAATATCGCTGCGCCAGCGGAAGCTCCTTTGCAGGCTCGCAGGTCAGAAGCTCGCCATTCGCGCGAACCTCGTAGGTCTCGGGGTCGACCTCGATCTCGGGCGCGGCGTCGTTGAGCCGCATGTCGGCCTTGCCGATGCCGCGCGTGTTCTCGACCGCCAGCGTGTCCTTGGCGAGGCCGAGCGCGCCGACATCCGCCGCCTGCGAGACGAAGGTCACGGCGTTCCGTTCGACCGAGCGGCCGTAGGCGCCGAACATCGGCCGCGTGTAGACCGGCTGCGGGGTGGGGATCGAGGCGTTCGGGTCGCCCATCTGCGCCACAGCGATCACGCCGCCGAGCAGAACCATCTCGGGCTTGGCGCCGAAGAAGGCGGGCGACCACAGGACGAGGTCGGCGCGCTTGCCTTCCTCGACCGATCCGATGTGCTTCGAGATGCCGTGCGCGATCGCCGGATTGATCGTGTATTTCGCGACGTAGCGCTTGGCCCGTGCATTGTCGTTGTCGCCGGTCTCCTCGGGCAGACGCCCGCGCTGCGACTTCATCTTCGAGGCCGTCTGCCACGTCCGGGTGATGACCTCGCCCACCCGGCCCATCGCCTGGCTGTCGGACGAGATGATCGAGAAGGCCCCCATGTCGTGCAGGATGTCCTCGGCGGCGATCGTCTCCTTGCGGATGCGGCTCTCGGCGAAGGCCACGTCCTCGGGCACCTTGCGGTCGAGGTGGTGGCACACCATCAGCATGTCGAGGTGCTCCTCGATCGTGTTCACCGTGTAGGGCATCGTCGGGTTGGTCGAGGACGGGATCACGTTCGGCGCCGCCACGACCTTGATGATGTCGGGTGCATGGCCGCCGCCCGCGCCCTCGGTGTGGAAGGCGTGGATCGTCCGGCCCTTGATCGCGGCGAGCGTGTTCTCGACGAAACCGGATTCGTTCAGCGTGTCGGTGTGGATCATCACCTGCACGTCCATCGCGTCGGCGACGCCAAGGCAGCAGTCGATGGCGGCGGGCGTGGTGCCCCAGTCCTCGTGCAGCTTCAGCGCGCAGGCGCCGGCGCGCACCTGCTCTTCCAGCGCGGCGGGCAGCGAGGCGTTGCCCTTGCCCGCGAAGGCGAGGTTCATCGGGAAGGCATCGGCCGCCTGAAGCATCCGCGCGATGTGCCACGGGCCGGGCGTGCAGGTCGTCGCCAGGGTGCCGTGCGCCGGACCGGTGCCGCCGCCCAGCATCGTTGTCAGGCCGGAATGCAAGGCGTCCTCGATCTGCTGCGGACAGATGAAATGGATATGCGCGTCGAAGCCGCCAGCGGTCAGGATCCTGCCCTCGCCCGCGATCGCCTCGGTCCCCGGTCCGACGATGACATCGACGCCCGGCTGGGTGTCGGGGTTGCCGGCCTTGCCGATCTTGGCGATCCGCCCGTCCTTCAGCCCGACGTCGGCCTTGTAGATGCCGGTGTGGTCCAGGATCAGCGCGTTGGTGATGACGGTGTCCACCGCCCCCTCGGCGCGGGTCCGCTGCGACTGGCCCATGCCGTCGCGGATCACCTTGCCGCCGCCGAACTTGACCTCCTCGCCATAGCGCGGCGCATTCGCCGAGCCCGAGGACCGTTCGGCGATCAGGTCGCGCTCGACCTCGATGATCAGCTCGGTATCGCCCAGCCGGACCTTGTCGCCGGTGGTCGGCCCGTACATGTCGGCATAGGCGGCGCGGGGAATGGCGTAGGGCATCTTCGTCTCCGATCAGGCGGGGCGGCCGGGGCCGCGGCGCGAGAGGCTTTTGGCGTTCGATTTGGTGCGCCGCGAGAAGGGCTTCATCGCGGCATCCGCGATCAGGACCGGCGACTTGCCCCGTCCGACCGCCGTGCCGACGGCGTGCGCGGCCTCGCGCATCGCATCGACCTTCTCGGTCAGCATGCGGGTGTTCTCGCCGCGCCGCGTGCGCCAGCCGCCCATCGCGCCCAGCATCCGCATCGACATGACCTGCTGCGCCTGAAACGCCATCAGCCCGGCCTGGAAGCCGAGCCGCATGAGATCGAGCGGAGTGACCAGCATCAGACCGCCCCCATGACCTTCTGGTTGAAGCCATAGACCTTGCGGTCGCCGCCATACGGGACCAGCTTCACCTCGCGGGTCTGGCCTGGCTCGAACCGCACCGCCGTCCCGGCGGGGATGTCGAGCCGCTTGCCCTGAGCCGCCGCGCGGTCGAAATCGAGCCCGGGATTGGTCTCGGCGAAATGGTAGTGGCTGCCGACCTGCACCGGCCGGTCGCCGGTGTTGGCCACCGTCAGGGTGGTGACCTCGGCGCCCTCGTTCAACGTGATCTCGCCGGGCGCGCAGAGGATTTCCCCGGGGATCACTTGCGCACCTTCACCGCCTGCGCGACGCGGCGCACCGCAAAGATGCCGGCCGTCAGGACGACGGCAATCACCGCCACGTGGAAGACACTGCCCAGGACATGCGCCAGCCCGTCCCCGCCGTCATGCGGTCCGGGATGCGCCTGGGCGGCGGCGGGCAGAAGCGTCATGGCGGACAGGATCATGTAGGGTCGGGACATCGGTGCCTCCTCAGCGGATCGGGTGATGGACGGTGACAAGCTTGGTGCCGTCCGGAAAGGTCGCCTCGACCTGGACGGAGTGGATCATCTCGGGGATGCCTGACATGCACTGATCGGCGGTTATGACATGCGCTCCGGCCTCCATCAGGTCGGAGACGGACCGGCCCTCGCGGGCGCCCTCGACGACGAAGTCGGTGATCAACGCGATAGCTTCGGGATGGTTCAACTTGACGCCACGTGACAGGCGCCCGCGCGCGACCATCGCGGCGACGCTGATCAGTAGCTTGTCCTTTTCCCGTGGTGTCAGGTTCATGCCCGTTCCTTCAAATCTGCCGGCCTTCAGTTCTGCCAGACCCGCGGCAGGGGTCGCTGCCGCAGCACCTCGAGCGCGCGGACGATCTGGCGGCGCAGCGGCATCCCGTCGCCCGCCAGGATCCGCACGCCCAGCTTTCCGTCCCAGGCCGAGGCCGCCGCCCGGGCGCCCGGCTCGTCGAGCACGCGCCGCACGGCGTCCAGCCGGTCGCCCGCGCCCGGCGCCACCAGTACGATCGACGCAAAGGCCCGCGCGCCGTCCAGCACCGCCGTCCCCGCGGTCAGCGCACCATCGGCAAGCCGCAGCGGCTCGACATGGACCGGCCGCCCGTCACGCGTGATCCGGCGAAGATCGGCGAGGGCGAGACGCTGCACCGTCTCGCCCATCGCCTTTCTGCCCAGCACTATGGCTTCGAGTGCCAGGCACCCCGCCCCCCCGGCGAGTTCGATTTCCGTCACGCGGTCCAAAGCCGCGCCGTTGAAGAGGATGGTCTCCTGCGGCAGCCAGTCGAGCCAACCGTCCGCACCCACGCGGTGCCGCACCGCGACCCGTGCGGTTCCCTCGCCGGCACGATAGGCGCGCTCGGCGGTCTGCGTTGTGGCGACGGCCGTCACGCTGGCGCCGACCTCGAGCCCGTAGCTCAACCGGTCGCCGCCGGTCAGCCCGCCCGACGTGTTCAGAAACACCACCTCGGGCACGTCTCCGACATGCGGCAGGATCGCCTTGGCCGAGCCCTGCTGGCGCAGCTGACCCAGCCGCACCGCGTTCCCCTTGCGGACCAGGGAGACCAGCGCCTCGCCCCGGCTGCGCTGATGGATCGTCTCGGTGGCGAAATCGCGCGGCATCGTCTCCCCTTCGCGGCGAGACTTTCCCCGCGGCGCGGGACGCACAACCGGGCTGCCCGGATTCGGGGTCCGGGCACCCGCCGCCCGCCCTGCGCAGCCCGGTCGTTGGGCAGGGCGCACAAAATTTGGGCGTCTGGCGAATCGATTTCAGGCTTCGAGGAAGGCCTCCACGGCCGCCTCGAACTCGCGCGGCTTCTCGGCATGCAGCCAGTGACCGGCGCCGGGGATCTTCGCGAAGCGGGCGTTCGGGAAGAGGCCCCGGATCCTGTCGCGATGCTCTGGCAGCACGTAGCCGGACTCGGCCCCCGACAGGAACAGGACCGGGCCGTCGAACGATCCGGCCACCTCGTCCCACCCGATGATCCGACCCATCTCGGCCTCGAGCACGTCGAGGTTCAGCCGCCAGCGCGGCGGTTCGGCCTTCATGTCCAGCGACTGGAGGAGGAACGCCCGCACCCCGGCTGTCTCGATCTCGACCGCGAGCCGGCGGTCGGCCTCGCCGCGGGTGCCAAGGTCCGAAAGGTCGAGCCCGCGCATCGCGTGGATCAGGTGCGCCTGCGTATGGCCATAGGCGACCGGCGCGATGTCGGCGACGACCAGCTTGCGCACGCGTTCGGGCTGGTCGAGCGCCAGCCGCATCGCCGCCTTGCCGCCCATTGAATGGCCGAGGACATCCGCCACACCGCCCTCTGACGCGATCACCTCGGCAAGATCGCCGGCCATGTCGTCGTAGCCGTGGCTCACTGCCCACGGGCTTTCGCCGTGGTTGCGCATGTCGACCGTAACGACGCGCCGCCCCTGGGACAGGCGCTTGGCGATCACCCCCCAGTTCCGCGCCGAGCCGAAAAGCCCGTGCGCGATCAGAAGCGGGGTGCCCCCCTCGGGGCCAAGGACGTTGGTCGCCAGCATGGCTTCGGTCTATCGCGGCGGGCGCAGGACCACCAGACCGTTGCACCGCTTCGGGCGCCGGACTAGGGTCTCGGCCCCGGCAGGGCAGGACGACCCGAGAAACGGAACGGCGATGAGACCCGAGACAGCGGACGAAATGGCGGCGGCCCTGTCGCTTCTGATGCACCAGAAGCTGGGCGTTAAGGGCGGCGGGCTCGAGGCCAAGATCGCTTCGGCCGGGCGGCTTCTGCCCAAGCGCGTCCGGCGCGCGGCGCTGGAAGTGGTCGAGGCCGAGAAGGTCTCGGCCAGCCCCAAGCTCGCCCGCATGGTCGACCAGGACCGGCTCGCCCGAGCCTATGACGAGGTCGAGGCCTTCCTCGACGACATCGACGTCGCCGAGCGCCGCAAGACGCGGCTGATCAACTTCCTGGGGCTTCTTGCGGCGAACCTTCTGGTCGTCGCGGGGCTGCTCCTCTGGTTCCTGGTCTCGCAGGGCTATCTCTGACGATCCCGCGCCAGGTCAGCGCCTCGCGGCTGAGCGCCCGGCGGGTCACCAGAGTCACCGTGACGAAGGCCACGTAAAGCAGCAGGTACCACGAGCCGATCTTGGCGAAGCTGACCGTCTGGCCCGGGAGCTGCCCGGAATAGAGCCAGGTCCCGGTCGCCGTCCCGACATTCTCGGCCACCCACAGCGCCAGCGACGAGAAGAAGGCGGCGAAGGGCAGCGGCATCCAGTACGGCCGCTCGCCCACCCAGAACCAGATGCGCGTGCGCCAGAAGATCACGACCGTCGCCGCGAAAAGGACATAGCGCAGGTCGGGCAGGAAATGGTGGGCGAAGAAGTTGACGTAGATCGCCGCGCCCAGCGCGACCGTGATCCAGAACGGCGGATAGGGTGCGAAGCGCATGTCGAAGATGCGGATGACGCGCGCCTGGAACGAGCCGACGGCGGCATACATGAAGCCCGAGAACAGCGGCACGCCCATGATCTTGAAGAAGCCGGGTTCGGGATAGGCCCACGACCCCGCCGAGACCTTGAACCACTCCATCGCCGTCCCGGTCAGGTGGAAAAGGAGGATCACCCGCGCCTCCTCCCAGGTTTCCAGCTTCAGGGCCAGGAACAGGACCTGAAGCCCGATGGCGATCAGGAAAAGCGCGTCGTAGCGATGGACCGGCCAGTCCGGTTGCCAGATCAGCTTGGTGCCGATGATGGCGACCAGAAGCGCGCCGCCGAAAAGGCACGCCCAGCCCTGTTTCAGGACGAACATCACGAACCCGGCAAGCCCGCGCGGCAGCCGCGCGCGCATCCAGTCACCGAGGCGCCGTTCAAGACGCTGGGTGGCGGTCTGGGGCCTCATGCGTGCTCCGGCCATGGCACGAAGTGCAACTCCGGCCAGAGCGCCGTCTGGCGCCTGGCTTTCGCCTCGTGGGTCGCCCGGTTGTCGAGCGCCGGGTTCGGCGTCAGCCGGAACGCGAAGATGTCATCGAGCCCGTAGGGCGCGTGGATCTCCAGATCTTCGCCGAGCCGCACGCCCACCGCATGGGTGCGCGATGCGAAAAGCCCGATCGCCTCGGATGACCGCGCGAGTTTCGGATAGTCCCGGCCGAAATGCTCGGGGTACCACAGATGCACCCGCGCCTGGTTGCGCAATTCGACCGGCGGGGCGCCCGGAAAGCGCCGCGCCGCTTCGCGGATCAGCCGGTCCTCGGCCTCCCAAGACAGGTCCTCGTCGAAATAGAACAGGTCGATGTCCTTCACGCCGTACATGTCGGGCCGCCCCGTCAGATGGTTCCAGACCGTGTTGTAGACCGCGCCCGAAACGATCCACCAGTCCGGCAAACCCCACCCCCGCGCACGGGCGAGGCGGTCCATAAGGGCGGGGCTCGCGCGGACGATCCCGGCCAGCGCCGCGCGCTGTTCGGTGTCCGGCGCGCCGGCTAAGCGCAGATGATCCTGCCCGTCAGGCACTCGCGCCCCCTTCGACATTCGCCCCGCATCCGGCGCAGCCGCGATGCCGCGGCGGCCGACGGCGCCCCAGCGGCGCCCGAGGCCGGCGCGCGTCCCTAGGCCTCAGCCTCGCGCGACAGGAACTCGGGCGCCACCGGCCCGGTCAGCCAGACGCCGTTCACCGACAGGAAGAACGGCTGCCCGGCCGCCGCCAGATCGGCGGCCCGCACCACCAGGACCACCGGCCGCCCGTGCCGCTGGCCAACCTTCACCGCCGTCTCGCGGTCGGGCGACAGATGCACATGCGCCCGCGCCATCGGCTTCAGCCCCTCGGCCAGGATCGCGGCAACCGTACCCTCGCCCGTCCCGTGGAACAGCACGTCCGGCGGCGCCACCGGCTCGAGCCCGAGGTCGACCGCAACCGAATGGCCCTGGTTTGCCCTGATCCGCGTGCCGTCCTCGGACAGCGAGAACCGCTGCTTGTCCGAGGTCCGCACCACCTCGGCGATCTCGTCCGGCGTCACCGGGAACCCGGCCTTCGCGACGATCTCGTCGACCTCGGCCCAGCCGCCCGCATCGAGCGCCAGCCCGATCTTCCCCGGGTCATGGCGCAGGACAAGGCTCAGGAACTTGCTGAGCCGCTTCGCCTCGTCCCGCACCTCACCAGTCTCCAGCAATCACATGTCGGGGTAGAGCGGATAGCGCGCGCAGAGCGCCGCGACCTCGTCTCGGACCCTGGCCTCGGTCTCGGCATTGCCGTCGTCGCCGTTTGCCGCCAGCCCGTCGACCACCTCGACGATCAGGCGCGCGATCTGGCGGAACTCCGCCTCGCCGAAGCCGCGCGTCGTGCCCGCAGGCGTGCCGAGCCGGATGCCCGAGGTCACGAAGGGCTTTTCGGGATCGAACGGCACGCCGTTCTTGTTCGTCGTTATGTGCGCCCGGCCCAGCGCCGCCTCGGCGGCCTTGCCGGTCACCTTCTTCGGCCTGAGGTCGGCGAGGCAGAGGTGGTTGTCGGTCCCGCCCGAGACGATATCGATCCCGCCCTTCATCAGCTCGTCCGCCATGGCGCGGGCGTTCTTCACCACCTGCGCGGCATAGTCCCTGAACTCGGGGCGCAGCGCCTCGCCGAAGGCCACCGCCTTGGCCGCGATCACATGCATCAGCGGCCCGCCCTGGAGGCCCGGGAACACCGCCGAGTTGACCTTCTTGGCGATCTCCTCGTCGTTGGTCAGGATCATGCCGCCGCGCGGACCGCGCAGCGACTTGTGCGTCGTCGTCGTCACCACATGCGCATGCGCCAGTGGTGAGGGATGCTGACCGCCCGCGACGAGGCCCGCGATATGCGCCATATCGACCATCAGGTAGGCGCCCACCTCGTCGGCGATCTTGCGGAATGCCGCCCAGTCCCAGACCCGGCTGTAGGCCGTGCCGCCCGCCAGGATCAGCTTCGGCTTGTGCTCCAGCGCCTTGGCCCGGACATCCTCCATGTCCAGAAGCTGGTCCTGCTTGCGGACCCCGTAGGAGACCACGTTGAACCACTTGCCCGACATGTTGACCGGGCTTCCGTGCGTGAGGTGCCCGCCCGAGTTGAGATCGAGCCCCATGAACGTGTCGCCCGGCTGCAGGAGCGCCAGGAAGACCGCCTGGTTCATCTGGCTGCCCGAGTTCGGCTGGACGTTGGCGAAGCCGCAGCCGAACAGCGCCTTCGCGCGTTCGATCGCCAGCGTCTCGGCGACATCGACATACTGGCAGCCGCCGTAATAGCGCTTGCCCGGATAGCCCTCGGCATACTTGTTCGTCAGGACCGACCCCTGCGCCTCAAGGACCGCCGCCGAGACGATGTTCTCGGATGCGATCAGCTCGATCTCGTCGCGCTGGCGACCGAGTTCGTTGCGGATCGCGCCGAAGATCTCGGCGTCGCGGGTTTCGAGCTTTTCGGTGAAAAAGCCGCTGTCGCGGTGGGGTGCGTTCATGACGGGTGCCCTCCTTCCCGGAGCCCAGGCGCCCCGGATTGCCGGCCTCATAACCGGAATCGCCCGGTCCCGAAAGGCGGAAAGCGGCGCTCCGTCCGCGCCGGGCGGCGCTTGCCTTTCGCCGGCCCTGCGGCAAAGCTGCGCCGCAAGGGGGACCTGCCTTGGCCGACCGGACGAAAATTGCCTTCCTGGCGAGCGACGCCAGCAATGCCGGCATGGCGCTTGCCCGGCTGACATCGGCTTATGGCCAGACCCCGCCGGACGAGGCCGACGTCATCGTCGCGCTCGGCGGCGACGGCTTCATGCTGCAGACGCTGAACGCGACCGAGAAGCTGGACGTGCCGGTCTACGGGATGAACCGCGGCACGGTCGGCTTCCTGATGAACGAATTCTCCGACGACGACCTGCCCGACCGCCTGGCGAACGCCGTCGAGGAGGTGATCAACCCGCTGCGCATGACCGCGACCACGGCCGCCGGCACGGTGACCGAGGCGCTGGCCATCAACGAAGTCTCGCTTCTGCGCGCCGGCCCGCAGGCCGCCAAGCTCAGGATCACCGTCGACGGCAAGGTGCGGATGGAGGAACTCGTCTGCGACGGAGCCCTCGTCTCCACGCCGGCGGGCTCGACCGCCTACAACTATTCGGCGCACGGTCCGATCCTGCCGATCGGCTCGGACGTGCTGGCGCTGACCGCGATGTCGGCCTTCCGCCCCCGCCGCTGGCGCGGCGCGCTCCTGCCCAAGGCGGCGAAGGTGCGGTTCGACGTGCTGGAACACGAAAAGCGCCCGGTCATGGCCGACGCCGACAGCCGCAGCTCGACCAACGCGGTGTCGGTCGAGGTGGAAAGCGTGCCGACGATCCGGCACCGGCTGCTGTTCGATCCCGGCCACGGGCTGGAAGAGCGGCTGATCCGCGAGCAGTTCGTGTAGGGCTTGGCGCCACCGCACTCTTTCCTCGATCAAGGTAGCGCCGGGTGAGCGCCTGACCGGGGGCTGGCGCAGCAACGACCGAACGGCGCGCTTTATGGCCGCCACACCCCTCCGCCACTGGAACGGACAGCGCCAGGCTTCCAAAGCGCCAGACCGCCGGGCCGGTCAGGCGCTCGCCCGGCGCGGCTTCGCCGCTTGTTCCGGGCGGGGTGACGCGCTTCCCAGAACACCGGACCGCAGCCCGCACCCTACCCCGCCACCGGTGCCCAGATCACATCGTCGATCCGCGGCGCACCGGTCGCCAGCATCACCAGCCGGTCGAAACCGAGCGCGATGCCCGACGCCTCGGGCATCCGGCCCAGCGCCTCCAGGAAATCCTCGTCCAGCGGATAACGCTCGCCGTAGACCCGCGCCTTCTCGTCCATCTCGGCCGCGAAGCGCCGCTTTTGCTCGGCCGGGTCGGTCAGTTCGCCGAACCCGTTCGCCAGCTCAACCCCGCAGGCATAAAGCTCGAACCGCTCGGCGACGCGCGGATCGTCCGCCGCCCGCCGCGCAAGGGCCGCCTCGGGCGCGGGGTAGCGGTCAAGGATGGTGGCCCGCCCCATCCCCAGATGGGGCTCGACCTTCTCGACCAGCACGCGCGACAGCATGTCGGACCAGGTGTCGTCGGGCGCGCGCCGGATGGCGGCCGCGTCGAGCTGCGCGCCAAGGGCAGCCGGGTCCGGCCCTTCCGGCCCCACTGTCGCCAGGAGGTCGATCCCGGCATGGCGCTCGAACGCCTCGGCCACGCTCAGCCGCTCGGGCGGCGCGAACGGGTCGCATTCACGGTCCCGGTAGCGCAGCACCCGCGCGCCCGCCGCCTCGGCCGCCAGCCGCATAAGCGCCGCGCAATCCGCCATCAGGGCCTCGTACCCCTCGCCCGCCCGGTACCATTCCAGCATGGTGAATTCCGGGCTGTGGAGCGCCCCCCGCTCGCGGTTGCGCCAGACATGGGCGAAGGAAAAGATCCTGGTCTCGCCCGCCGCCAGGAGCTTCTTCATCGCGAATTCGGGCGAGGTGTGCAGATACATCCGCCGCCCCTCGCCTCCCGGGCCCAGCGCCTCGGTCGCGAAGGCATGAAGGTGCGCCTCGTTCCCCGGGCTCACCTGAAGGGCCACCGGATCGACCTCGGTGAAGCCCTCGCCCGCCAGCCAGCCGCGCACTGCCGCCTGGATCCGGTTCCGCGCCATCAGCGCCGGCCGGCGGTCGGCATGGCGGGACGGGTCCCACCAGGGGGTCTCGGGATCGAAGGCCATCGCGCGAACGCCTTTCAGACTGGCGAAAACCGGGAAGATACGCTAGGTGCACCGCCAAACGGCGCGGCCCGCATACGCCGCGGTCCATCTGTTCACAAGGAAGACCCGCATGAAAGTCATCGCCTCGAGCCTGCGCAAGGGCAACGTGCTCGACATCGAGGGCCGGCTCTACGTCGTTCTCTCGGCCGAGAACTTCCACCCCGGCAAGGGCACCCCGGTCACCCAGGTCGACATGCGCCGAATCTCGGACGGCACCAAGGTCTCCGAACGCTGGCGCACGACCGAGCAGGTCGAGCGCGCCCATGTCGACGAGCGCGCCTACGATTTCCTCTACGAGGACGGCGAGGGCTTCCACTTCATGGAGCCGGAAAGCTACGAGCAGATCGCCGTCTCGCCCGACGTGATCGGCGATCAGAAGGTCTATCTTCAGGACGGGATGAGGGTCTTCCTGCAGACCCACGAGGGCGTCGCGATCGCCATCGAGCTGCCGCAGAAGATTACCGTCGAGATCACCGAGACCGAGCCGGTGGTCAAGGGCCAGACCGCCTCGTCCTCGTACAAGCCGGCGATGACCGACAGCGGCCTGCGCGTCATGGTCCCGCCGCATATCGGCGTCGGCACCCGCATCGTCATCAACACGACGGACAATTCCTATCAGGGCCGTGACAACGACTGAGGTTACCTCCAAACGGTAGCCGCGCCAGCGCTTGCCCGTGGGGTGGCGCAGCGACGGTCGAGCGGGGCACTTTATCGTGCAGCCTGCCTCCATCGGTCGTGGTTCGCGGGACAGCGCAGAAGCGCCAGCCCGTCGGGGCGGGCAGGCGCTGGCGCGGCGGCTTCGCCTTGTCCCCGCGCCGGGGTGAAGCCCCGCTTCGGCTGACTA
>JBNLCA010000205.1:0-5499 GCA_050303575.1 Paracoccaceae bacterium | reverse complement strand
ACCGAGAGAGGACGACATGGCCGACCATTCCGACAACACGATCAGCGAGGCGATCCGGATCTGGACCACAAAGGTCTACATTCCCGCCTTCCAGTTCGACACGATACAGATGGAGGCGCGGTCGCTGACCACGAGTTCCTCCAGCGGTCAGGAGTTCCTGAACGGGTGCTACTTTACCCCGGACGACGGGCAGACCTGGCTTTCCGGCCACATGTCGCTCAGCCCGGACGATAGCGGCCTCGGCTACGTCAAATCCTGCCACCTGACCCTGGTGGGCGGATCGTCCTGGCGCGGGAACTACTTCTTCTCGGTGTCCGAAGGCGTGACGACGCCCAGCGATGCGCCGAACAAGTTCAAGGGCGACCATTCCTTCAACGGAAACAAGCTGCCGGAAACGCTCCGCAGCGAGGTCATCATCCTCTTTGACCGGGTGCTGAACGAGCCCGCCTGAGCGCGGCGATCAGGGTTTCGGCGCCGCCCGCAACTCGGCGATGGCGGCGTGCATCCCCTCAGTATAGGCACGGATGGACCGCGCGTAGGCTGCGATGTCCTTCGCCTTCCAGCCCTTGAAGACCTGCGACAGCACCTTCCAGCGCGCCTGCTTGAACTCGCGCAGGACGGCATAGCCCGCCTCGGTCGGCGTCAGCACCGACTTGCGGCCGTCGTCCTGCGCCGCCTGCCGGGCGACGTAGCCGCGCGAGACAAGGCCCGCAACGATACGGCTCGCGCGCGAGGGATCGACCGACATCTCCTCGGCGACGAGGCCGATGGTCGGATCGGTCGCCGGACGGCCGACACCGCCACGGATACGCAGGACCGCCATCAACCCCTGGAAATGCGCGATGTCGAGGTCGAGCCCCAGCCGGTCGATCAGCGCCGAGACCAGCTCGCCCTTCACCACCATCCGGTAGTGCTGAAAGCTCGCCATGTCGTAGTCCAGAAGCGCGGTCACCGCCTCGGGGCCGAAGCCAGCCTTGGCCAGCGCTTTCGGCACGTCATCGTGCATGTAAGGGACGGGATCGCCCGGTTTCCATCTGTCCTTCATGGCGCGGCTCTGCCAGTTTTATGTGCGCCTGTCAATTGTATGCTGATGTCATTTATATGACATTGACACATATATGGACGGGCGCTATCTGTCCCGGACTGCCCCTCCCCCGGAGTCCTTCCCTTGAGCCTTGCCGAGTCTTCCCGTGCCGTGACCGATCCCGAAGCGCCTCAACCCGACGAAGAAAAGCTTTCCGTCCGCCTCGTCGTCGCCTCGGTCGCGGTCCTGATGCTGCTGGCCGCGCTCGACCAGACCATCGTCTCGACCGCGCTGCCGACCATCGTGGCCGACCTCGGCGGGGTCGAACATCTCAGCTGGGTCGTGACCGCCTATATCCTCGCCTCGACCATCGTCGCGCCGCTCTACGGCAAGCTCGGAGACCTCTACGGGCGCCGGTCCATGGTCTTCGTTTCGGTCGGCCTGTTCCTCCTCGGTTCGGTCCTGTGCGGCGCCGCAACCTCGATGACGTTCCTGATCCTGTCCCGAGCCCTTCAGGGTCTCGGCGGCGGCGGTCTCTTCGTGCTTGCCCTCTCGATCATCGGCGACGTCATCCCGCCGCGCGACCGGTCCAAGGTGCAGGGCGTCTTCGCCGCGATCTTCGCCATGTCCTCGGTGATCGGCCCGCTGCTCGGCGGCTGGTTCGTCGATGTCTATTCCTGGCACTGGATCTTCTACATCAACGTGCCCGTCGGCCTTCTCGCGGTCCTCGGCTTCGCCACCGCGTTCCGTCCGACCGGCCGCCGGGTGTCGCACAAGATCGACTATGCCGGCGCCGTCGCGCTGTCGCTGACGCTTGGCTCGATCGTGCTCGTCACCGCGCTCGGCGGGCGCACCTTCGCCTGGAGCTCGCCCGAGATCCTGGGCCTCATCGCGCTCGCGCTTGTCTCGGGCTTCGCCTTCATCGTGATCGAGCGGCGCGCGCCCGAGCCGGTGCTGCCGCTCCACCTCTTCAAGCTGAACGTCTTCTGGGTGACGAGCGTCATCGGCTTCGTCGTCGGCGCCTGCCTCTTCGGCGGCATCACCTTCATGCCGATCTACCTGCAGATCGCCAAAGGGATGAGCCCCACCGTCTCGGGCCTGCAACTCATCCCGATGACGCTCGGCATCCTGACCGCCGCCAACGTCGCCGGCCGGCTGATGGGCAAGACAGGCAAGTACAAGTACCTGACCCGCATCGGCACCGCCTTCCTGACGGTGGGCATGATCCTCCTCTCGACGATGGGCGAGGAGACGTCGAGCCTGATGATCGGCATCTACCTCGTCTTCGTCGGCATCGGCCTCGGCTTCTGCTTCCCGGTCCTCGTCACCGCCGTACAGAACGCCGTCCCGCGCGAGCAACTCGGCACCGCGACCGCGGCGAACCTGATGTTCCGCCAGATCGGCGGCTCGATCGCGGTGGCGCTGTTCGGCGCGCTCTTCGCCGCGCGGCTCACCGCCAGCGTCGGCGACCTGCCGGGGATGGAACACGGGCTCGAGATCGGGCCGCAGATGCTCCACGGCCTTCCCGAGGCGGTGAAGGCGACCGTCTCGACCGCCGTGGTCGACGCGCTCCACCCGGTCTACCGGATCGCCGCGGTGCTGGCCGTCGTCGGCTTCCTCTTCGCTCTGGTGCTCGAGGAAATCCCGCTGGCGAACCGGATGGTGCCGAAGGGGGATTAGACTTGCCCCTCCTTGCCATGCTCCCCACATCTGTCAGGGGGCAGGCGCGGAGTGGCTTCAATGTGTTGTTCAGATCGAACTGCTTTCGATTTCGCGGTTCCGGCGATCCTCGCCTTTGGCTTCGCGAGCGCAGCGTTCGTTTTCGTCCGCGACCATAGGCGCGCCCGAAACCTGCCCGTCGAGCACGGGCGGCTGAGCCCGTGCACGGCGGCGATCTGGCTGCTTCTTCCAATCTTCGGACCTACGCCTCTGCTCCTCGCCTATCACTGGATTGCCACGGGAGAGGCTGGTGGCGCTCTTATCGGCATTCCGCTCAGCCTTTGGATGTGCGCTTTCCTCGTTACGGGCCGCAGCAAAAGATCGGTGCTGGAATGGGATGCTCGCGGGTTGACCGGGCCGGCCGAGACGGGCCTTCTGCCCCGGCCACCGCGGAGGGAGTGGATCCCCTGGAAGGACCTCGACCGCCTCGAACTGAGCAGTTCGAGCGGCTATAAGTTCCGCTCGGCCGATGGACGAGCGATAAGGTTCGGGTACTACCCGGGCTACAAGGCCTTGCTCGGAGCCGTCGGGAGGTATCGGCCCGATCTTCTCGGTCAACAAGGATCGCCGGAGCCGGCCTGACGGGACCCGCCGGATAGCGCTTGGCCCGGCCGCGGTTCAAACCGCTCGGCACAGGTGACCGCGTGAGCAGAGAACACCGAGCCTTGCGGAGATCGGAAGGCCCGGCAATATGCGCCCATGATCGCCGACACAGCCCATCTCGACCCGCGCTACCCCGCTCTTGCCGACCTCAAGGCTCGGGCGCGGCGGCGCATCCCGCATTTCGTCTGGGAATACTTCGACAGCGGCACCGGCACCGAATCCACCTTGCGCCTGAACCGCGAGCGCCTCGACACCATCCGCTTCCGCCCGGCGATCCTGAAAGGCGAGGTCCCGGCCGACCTCTCGGTCCGCATGATGGGCCGCGACTATCCCCTGCCGCTCGGCATCTCGCCGATGGGCATGTCGGGCCTGGTCTGGCCCGATGCCGAACGTCACCTGGCCCGTTTCGCCGCTGGGGCCGGCCTGCCCTACGGCATCTCGACCGTCGCCACGCAGACCCCCGACGAGATCGGCCCGATCGCCGGCGACCAGGGTTGGTTCCAGCTCTACCCGCCGCGCGATCCCGAGGTCCGTGCCGATATCCTGCGCCGGGCGCGCGAGGGCGGGTTCCACACGCTGATCGTCACCGCCGACGTGCCGAAGGCCTCGCGCCGCGAGCGTCAGACGCGGGGCGGCCTCACCAATCCGCCGAAACTGACCCCGCGCCTCCTTGCCCAGATCGCCCGCTGCCCGGCCTGGGCGATGGGCACGCTCAGGACCGGCATGCCGCGGATGCGCTTGATGGACAGCTATTCGACCATCAAGACCGCACTCCCCTCGAACCAGCATGTCGGATACCTCCTCAGGACCGCGCCCGACTGGGACTACCTGAGCGAGCTGCGCGACCTCTGGCCCGGCCCCATCGTCGTCAAGGGGGTGCTCGAGGCCGAGGACGCCGCCCGCATCAGGGCCGAGGGGATCGACGGTGTCTGGGTCTCGAACCACGCCGGCCGCCAGTTCGACGCCGCGCCCGCCTCGATCGACTGCCTTGCCGCCGTTCGCGCCGCCGTCGGCCCCGGCTACCCGGTGATCTTCGATTCCGGGATCGAGTCCGGCCTCGACGTCCTGCGCGCCCTCGCGCTCGGTGCCGACTTCGTCATGCTCGGCCGCGCCCCGCACTTCGGCCTCGCCGCGCTGGGGCCGGAAGGCATCGCGCATGTGTTCAATGTGCTCAAGGCCGACATGCTGAGCTGCATGGCTCAGATGGGGGTCGCACGGTTCGATGAGTTGGCCGAGCGGCTGATCCGCTAAGGCACGAAGGGTCGTGACCGACCCTGGGAGGGCGCCCGCAACGGCGACAGCCTGGCACTTAATGGTGACGCCGCATCCCTGGCCTGATCCACGCGCGTCGCCGACAAGCGCCCTCCCGCGCCAAGGGTCGGGCGCGGCCCGGGCTGGTCGCCCGGGCCAACTCCATTTCCTATGTTGCATCCGGCACCCCACCCCCTCCCCTTGCGCTGCACCGCAGCATCGCTAGAGTGACCCCCACGCCGGGGGAGGCGCGCATGGCCGAATTCAAGAAAATCCTGATTGCCAACAGGGGCGAGATCGCCATTCGCGTGATGCGGGCGGCGAACGAGCTCGGCAAGCGCACCGTCGCCGTCTATGCCGAGGAGGACAAGCTCTCCCTCCATCGCTTCAAGGCGGACGAGGCCTACCGGATCGGCGCGGGGCTCGGGCCGGTGCAGGCCTATCTCTCGATCCCCGAGATCATCCGCGTGGCGAAGGACTGCGGCGCCGACGCGATCCATCCGGGCTACGGGCTCCTGAGCGAGAACCCCGATTTCGTCGAGGCCTGCCAGGCCGCCGGCATCACCTTCATCGGCCCCACCGCCGAGACGATGCGCAAGCTCGGCGACAAGGCGTCGGCCCGCAAGGTCGCCATCGCGGCGGGCGTCCCGGTCATCCCGGCGACCGAGGTCCTGGGCGACGACATGGCGGCCATCGCCAGGGAGGCCGAGGAAATCGGCTACCCCCTCATGCTGAAGGCCAGTTGGGGCGGCGGCGGCCGTGGCATGCGGCCGATCCTGAAGCCCGAGGAACTCGAGGCCAAGGTGCTGGAAGGCCGACGCGAGGCCGAGGCCGCCTTCGGCAACGGCGAGGGCTACCTCGAGAAGATGATCATGCGGGCCCGCCACGTCGAGGTGCAGATC
>JBNLCA010000204.1:0-5155 GCA_050303575.1 Paracoccaceae bacterium | reverse complement strand
ATGCGGGACAGCTCTTCGGCGAGGACCAGGCGCGTTACCTCGTCGCCGCGTCGATGGACCAGGCCGAGGCACTGAACATCGCCGCCAACGCGGCAGGCGTGACGCTGACCGCGGTCGGCCGGTTCGGAGGTGATGTCGTGCGGATGGGGCCGGCCGAGGCCAGCCTGTCGAGCCTCTCGGCGATCTATCGCACCGCCTTTGCCAAGGCGGTCGACTGACACCGACGGGCGGCCCGGGCGGGCCGCCGTTTCCTAGAGGTCAGGTCGGATCAGGTCGTCTGTCCGACGTGGACATGCGAGCCAAGCCGGTGCGCGATCCGGTCGGCAAGATCGTAAACTCCGTCCGACACCGTGGCGATCACCATGATGCCCAGCCCGATGATGGCAGCGGTCAGGACAACCCAGTCCACCGTCACGGCACCGCCTTCTTCCGTCGCAAATCGCGCGATCCGCTTCGCGATATCCATCCGCAAGTCTCCAGTTCTGATCGCCCGGACACGCCGGACGAGACCACCCCAAACCAACCCATCAACAGAGACGAACGGCGCCCCGACACTCGCTACGATTTAAACTGTGATAAACGATCCCGACCGCGATGCGGCAGAAGTGTGGCAAAATGTAGCCTTGACTGCCATCTTTCCGGAACGGTCGGCCGCGTTTCTTGCGGATTGTTGATCGAATCGACGGAACTCCGGCGCAGCGCGATTCTTCAGCGATGACAGGGGCGTGGCTTGCGAGCCGCGGCGCCCGGGCCTACATTTGCTTCAGAAGAGGACCGAAGATGCCTATCCGCTCAGAAGAGATCGAGGACCTGATCCGCGAGGCCTTTCCGAAGGCGAAGATCGTCATCACCGACCTGGCGGGAGACGGCAACCATTACGCCGCCGAAGTCATCGACGAAAGCTTTCGCGGCAAGAACAGGGTCGAGCAGCAGCGTGCCGTCTATGCCGCGCTGAAGGAGAAGATGGCCGGCTCGAACGGCGCGCTTCACGCGTTGGCGCTGACCACCAAGGCGCCGGAGTGAGCTGACCGGCGATCCTCGGGCTTTGCCTTGTGGGGATCGCCGCGGCTCTGGGCCTGGCTGTGCTGTCGATCGAAGGGAAACGCAACAACTGGCGGATGCCGAAGCGTCCGCGCGGCACTCCTCCGGGCGAGGGCCACACCGTGCTCGGCCAGGACTACGGAACGCAGGCCGAATTCCGCGATGGCCGAGGCCAGGCCGCCAACCACTGGCGTGTGCCGAAGGACCCGCAGGCCTATGCGCGCGGTATGGCCAACCTCTACAAGAAGGACGACTGACGGAAAGACGCGCTTGGCAAATCCGGAAGGAAGAATGAAATGACGACGACATTGCTTTGGGTGTTCCTGCCACTCGTCATCGCGTTCGCCTTTGGCGCCCTGAGCTGGTGGATAGAGAACCGAAACGGCCCAAACCGGCGCGGAACCGAGCCGGGACAGGGTTACACGGTCATCGGTTCATCCTACGGGACAGGCGACGACGGCGGGGGTTCCGGCGGCGCCACGATCCATCCCAAGGATCCACAGGCGCACGCCAGGGCTTTTTCGCCAGACTCCGAGCCGAAACACTGAGGGGCGCAGTCCGAGCAGGAGCATGAAATGAGCCTTGGACCTCTCATCATCGCCTGTCTCGCGATCCTCGGCCTGATACTGGTCGGGTTCCTTGCCCCGGCGATCCGGGCCGAGTTCCGCCGTATCCGCTACCGCGAAGGTCCGCGCCCGCGCGGCACCGTTCCCAGTGACCAGCTGCATGTGATTGTCGATCAAGCTCCCGGCGAGTACGGCCCCATGTCCGCCTCATGACCCGCGACGCCGATGCCTATGCCAAGGCTTTCGTTCCCAAAGACCGGAGCTAAGCGCCGCTTCACATCTTCCTGCCCCCACTGGAAAACCGCGCGGCCAGGGCCTAGGTTGCGCGCAACGGGAGAGTGCGCCACGGCGGGACCGTGGCCCGATCAGGAAGGACCGATGCGATGAGCGCCGAAGACACGATCCGCGACGCGGTGACCTCGAACGACGTGGTGCTTTTCATGAAGGGCACCAAGATGATGCCGAAATGCGGCTTCTCGTCCCGTGTAGCGGGGGTGCTGAACTACCTGGGCGTTGACTACGCCGACGTCGACGTCCTGGCAGACGATGCGATCCGGCAAGGTATCAAGGATTTTTCCGACTGGCCGACGATCCCGCAGCTCTACGTGAAGGGCGAGTTCGTGGGCGGCTGCGATATCGTCACCGAGATGACGCTGTCGGGCGAGCTCGACCAGCTTCTCGAGCAGAAGGGCGTCACCTACTCCAAGGAAGCCGCCGACAAGATACGCGAAGCGAACGCCTGACGGCCCGGGCCGCACCACAATGCCCGACGCCCGACCCGCGAGGGGCGGGCGTCTCCCGTTCCGGGCGGATCAGGGACGCGAGTGGCGGCGGATCAGGCGCAGGATCTGGGCCCGGCGCTGCGGCGTAAGCCCTTCGGCCTGGAGGCCCGACGGATAGGGAAACTGGAGCGCGACCGACTGTTTGGAGCCGTTGTCGGTGCCGAAATACTCACACGAGTCGAGGAGTGCTTCGTACTCTTCCTGAGTGCAGTGCGGCTTGTGGAGGAAACAGCCGTCGTGAACATCCGCGTAGCAGTCGAACTGGGCATCTGCCTTGGCGGGCGAATAGGCGGACAGGGCGGCGGACACCGCGATCACGGCAGGAATGTTGAGGCGCATGGCTTTGTCCTTGGCGTTGATGGATGTGGCCATAGGTCGAAGAGGCGGGCCGATGCGTTCACTCGCCTCGCTGCTTTTCGTGCTGCCGTTGGCAGCTCCGGGTGCGGCGCTTCGGGTCTCGTCGCCTGACAAGCTCGAAGGAAAACGTCCTCGAAACCGTGTCGTTGATCGCCCTTTTCGAGCCTGTCCCAGACAGTTAGGCTCCGCGCCGACATGACCAACCGCATCGCTTTCTTCCTGGCCGGGCTGATCCTCGCGGCAATAGCCGCCGATCTTTACTTCGAGACCGGCGGCACGATCTTCATGCTGAAGAAGCTTTTCGCCCTTCTCAACGTCCTGATCTTCTGGCGCTGAGCCTCAGCCCTTCAGGATCGAACGGCCGGCGTAGACGGCGGTTTCGCCCAGCATCTCCTCGATGCGGATCAGCTGGTTGTACTTGGCGAGCCGGTCCGACCGCGCCAGCGAGCCGGTCTTGATCTGCCCGCAGTTCGTGGCGACCGCGAGGTCGGCGATGGTCGCGTCCTCGGTCTCGCCCGAGCGGTGCGACATGACCGAGGTGTAGCGCGCCCGGTCGGCCATGCGGACGGCATCGAGTGTCTCGGTGAGCGTGCCGATCTGGTTGACCTTCACCAGGAGCGAGTTGGCGCAGCCGAGCTTTATCCCCTCGGCCAGCCGCGCCGGGTTGGTGACGAAGAGGTCGTCGCCGACCAGTTGGCATTTCTCGCCCATATAGGCGGTGAGCTTGGCCCAGCCGTCCCAGTCGTCCTCGGCCATACCGTCCTCGATCGAGATGATCGGGTAGTCGTTGGCCAGCTTCATCAGGTAGGTGGCGTTCTCGTCACGCGTCATGGTCAGGCCCTCGCCCACCATGTGGTACTTGCCGTCCTTGAAATATTCGGTCGAGGCGCAGTCGAGTGCGAGGAAGATGTCCTCGCCCGGCTTGAAGCCGGCCTTCTCGATCGCCTTGAGGATGAAGTCGAGCGCGTCGCGGGTCGACGACAGGTTCGGTGCGAAGCCGCCCTCGTCGCCGATCCCGGTCGAAAGACCCGCGGCCGAGAGTTCCGATTTCAGCGTGTGGAAGACTTCCGAGCCCCACCGCACCGCTTCGGCGATGCTCTCGGCACCGACCGGCATGATCATGAATTCCTGGATGTCGATCGGATTATCGGCATGTTCGCCGCCGTTGATGATGTTCATCATCGGGACCGGCAGGATATGGGCCGAGGTGCCGCCGACATAGCGGTAGAGCGGTTGCGCCGTGAAATCGGCCGCCGCCTTGGCCGTCGCCAGCGAGACGCCGAGGATCGCGTTGGCGCCCAGCCGGCCCTTGTTCGGCGTGCCGTCGATCTCGATCATCATCCGGTCGATGGCGACCTGCTCGGTCGCGTCGATGCCGACCAGCGCCTCGGCGAGTTCGCCGTTCACAGCCGCGACTGCCTCGCGCACGCCCTTGCCCTTGAAGCGCTTCTTGTCGCCGTCGCGCTTCTCGACCGCCTCGTGCGCACCGGTCGAGGCGCCCGAGGGAACTGCGGCGCGGCCCATCGTGCCGTCTTCCAGCGTGACGTCAACCTCGACGGTGGGATTGCCCCGGCTGTCGAGGATCTCGCGGGCGTGGATGTCGATGATCGTGCTCATGGCCGGGCCCCCCTTATGGCGTCTGGCCTCCGTATAGCCTTGGCACGTGTCAGGGGGAAGTCACCTGGCGTCAGGGCGCGAGTTCGCTCGGCGCCGCGACCCGCCGGCGCAGGCGCGCCTCGCGGACCAGCGTGTAAAGCCCCGAGCCGACGATAAGCGCCGCGCCGACGGCCATGGGCCAGTCCGGCCGCTCGCCGAAGATCAGGAACCCCACGATGAGCGCGAAGAGGATGCGGCTGTAGCGGAAGGGCGCGACCACGGCGAGGTCGCCGCCCCGGACCGCCATGGTCAGAAGCGCGTATCCGGCAAGGCCGAGCGCGACCGCGCCCGAGAGTTCGACCGAGGTGCGCGCGGGCGGGACGGCAAGATCGGCGCCGAGGCCGAGCGTCGCGAGCCCGGCGACCGCGACGGCAGCGAACGCCCAGGCCGAGATCTGGAGCGTTGTGACGCCGGCCGGCACCCGCCGCGTGGCAATGTCGCGCGCCGAAAGGCCGAGGACGCCGAGGACCGCCCAGAGCGCCTCGACCCGGAAGCCCTCCATCCCCGGCCTGAGGATGACTATGACGCCGCTGAGGCCGACGAGGATCGCGGTCCAGCGCCGCCAGCCGACGGTCTCGCCCAGGAATAGCGCGGCGCCCATCGTGACGACGAGGGGCGAGGCCTGCAGGATCACCGAGGCCACGGTGATCGGGTTGAGCGCGAGCGCAGTGACGAAGCCCGCCGTGCCGATGAGTTCAGCAAGGTTGCGGATCAGGACGGCGGGCGCGAGGAAGGTGCGCGCGAAGACCGTCT
>JBNLCA010000203.1:0-2680 GCA_050303575.1 Paracoccaceae bacterium | reverse complement strand
GTGAAACGAACGAAACGGCACCTGCCCCGCCGCCGCGGGCGGGCGGTGGCCGTGTCCTCGCGGGGCGATCCTATTTTAGCGCGGCCGCATATTGTTCGGGTTTGAAGCCGACCAGCAGCGCGCCGTCGCGCTCCAGCACAGGGCGCTTGATCATCGACGGTTGCGCCAGCATCAGCGCCTTCGCCTTTTCGGCATCGATGTCCCGCTTGTCGGCGTCGGGCAGTTTTCGGAATGTGGTGCCGGCGCGGTTGAGCAGCACTTCCCAGCCGACTTCGCCGATCCAGCCGTCAAGCCGCGCCGCGTCGAGCCCCGCGCTCTTGTAGTCATGGAACGCGTAAGCGATCCCCTCGCCGTCCAGCCACTTGCGCGCCTTCTTGACCGTGTCGCAATTCCTGATGCCGTAGACGGTGACCGACACAGTCACTCCCACTCGATCGTGCCGGGCGGCTTGGATGTGACGTCGTAGACGACGCGGTTGACGCCGCGAACCTCGTTGATGATGCGCGTGGCGGCGGCGCCGAGGAAATCCATGTCGAAATGGAAGAAGTCGGCGGTCATGCCGTCGACGGATGTCACCGCGCGCAGCGCGCAGACGAACTCATAGGTGCGGCCGTCGCCCATGACACCGACGGTCTGGACCGGCAACAGCACCGCGAAGGCCTGCCAGATGGCGTCATAGAGCCCGGCCTTGCGGATCTCGTCGAGATAGATCGCGTCGGCCTCGCGCAGGATGTCGAGCTTGTCGCGGGTGACACCGCCGGGGCAGCGAATGGCCAGGCCCGGGCCGGGGAACGGGTGGCGACCGATAAAGTGCTCCGGCAGGCCGAGTTCCTTGCCAAGCGCGCGGACCTCGTCCTTGAACAGCTCGCGCAGCGGCTCGACCAGCTTCATGTTCATGCGCTCGGGCAAGCCGCCGACATTGTGGTGGCTCTTGATGGTGACCGACGGACCGCCGGTGAACGAGACGCTTTCGATGACGTCGGGATAGAGCGTGCCCTGGGCGAGGAAGTCGGCGCCGCCGAGTTTTTTGGCCTCGGCCTCGAACACCTCGATGAACAGCTTGCCGATGGTCTTGCGCTTGACCTCCGGATCGGCCTCGCCCTCGAGCGCGCCGATGAAGGTGTCGGCGGCGTCCACATGGACGAGCGGGATGTTGTAGTGCTCGCGGAACATGGCGACGACGTCGGCCGCCTCGTTCTTGCGCATCAGTCCGTGGTCGACGAGGATGCAGGTGAGTTGATCGCCGATCGCCTCGTGGATCAGCAGCGCGGCGACAGAGGAATCGACGCCACCAGACAGGCCGCAGATGACACGGCCGTCGCCGACCTGCTCGCGGATCGCGGCGATCGCCTGGTCCTTGTAGGCGGCCATGGACCAGTCGCCCCTCAGCCCGGCAACCTTGTGAACGAAGTTCGACAACAGCTTCGCGCCGTCGGGCGTGTGAACCACCTCGGGGTGGAACATCAGGCCATAGGCCTTGCGCTCCGTGTTGCCGAAGACGGCATAGGGAGCGCCGGCCGACCGGGCGAAGACCTCGAAACCGTCCGGCAGTGCGATGACACGGTCGCCGTGACTCATCCAGACCTGGTGCCGGTCCCCGGGCGACCAGATCCCCTCGAACAGCGGATTGTCCTTGACGACCTCGACATAGGCGCGACCGAACTCCCGGTGATCGGACCCCTCGGCCTGACCGCCCATCTGCACGCACATGGTCATCTGCCCATAGCAGATGCCGAGCAGGGGCAGGCCGGAATCGAAAACGACCTGGGGGGCTCGCGGGCTCCCGGTCTCGGTGGTCGATGCCGGGCCGCCGGACAGGATCACCGCCTTCGGTTTCAGGCGGTTGAACCCTTCCTCGGCGGACTGGAACGGAACGATCTCGCAGTAGACACCGGCCTCGCGCACCCGCCGGGCGATCAGCTGGGTGACCTGCGAGCCGAAGTCGATGATGAGGACTGTGTCGGGATGTGCGGTGTGTGTCATGTGCAGCGTTTAGTGAAAAAGATGAGTCGGCGCAACGGCTTGGCGCGCGATGTTTGCAACGCGATTCACGTCGTTGAAGTTGGCGTTCAACGCGTTGACAAACCGATTCAACACCGCGCCCCTAAACCGGGTCGTCGAGCAGACCGTCGTTAATCGCCCGCTCGAGCTTGTCCACGGCCTGGGCCAGCTTCTCGTCGATGACATGAAGGTATTCGGTCCAGTCGCCGATATGGGTCAGTTCGTCGGTGCCGTCGGAAATGCCGCGCAATCCGACCAGCGGCAGGGAGAAGGCCATGCAGGCGCGCAGGACGGCGTAAGTTTCCATGTCGACCATGTCGGCCTGGATTGCATCATAGGCAGCGCCCGAGACGATCGCCCCGCCGGTCGAGATCGTCGCTTCGCGAATGCCCTGTACACGCAGCGGCAGCTCGACGGTCGCAGGCAGATCGAGGAAGGGCGTCACCCCCTTGTCGAAGCCAAGCGCGCTCGCATCCATGTCGCGATAACTCGCCGCGATGACCTGATAGATGCCGGTATGTTCCAGCGTCCTCGATCCGGCCGAGCCGATCGAAACGACCAGATCGGGCAGCGTGTCTTTCGACTCCATCCGGGCCAGCGCGATGCCGAGCCGCGTCCCCGCCTCGACCGGACCGACACCTGTCACCAGCGGCGTGAACCGCTCTTCCAGATGCGGACC
>JBNLCA010000202.1:0-2649 GCA_050303575.1 Paracoccaceae bacterium | reverse complement strand
CGGCACGCCCGGGATCTCGCCCGCGTCGCGGACCTGGCCGAAGCCGTCGAGCACGTCCTCGGGTTGCCAGACGGTGCCGGCAAGGTCGCGTTCCTCGGGCACGGCGGGGCGGGTCGAAATCGCCAGCCGCTCCAGCATCTGAACGAAGAGGCCCGACAAGGGTAGTGTCGACCACTCGGCGTTGGCGGTGACGTGGAAGAGGATCACCTGCCCCTCGCCCAGCGACTTGCGGGTCACGAGCGGTGTGCCGTCCGCCAGCGAGGCGATTACGCGCTCGGCCAGGGTCGGGTCGGGCTGTGCCATGACCTGTGCGGCGACCGACACGTCGTCCGGCACGGCGAGCCCGTAGAAGGGCGACCCCTCGGAAAAGGCGCGCAGGCCCTTCGGTTCGCCCCAGCTCATCGCGCCGCCGACTGTGCGGCCGCCGGCGCGCAGGCGGACCGGCAGCAACGGGTCCTCCTCGGCGCGGCTGACGTCCGAGGCGGCAAGGCGCGGGCCGGCGAAGCGGACGAGGAGGCCGCCGCCCTCGACCCATTCCTGCAGGCCCTCGGCCTCGGCGGTGGGAAGGGTGGCGATGTCGGCGAGGATGATGACGTCGGGGTTGGCGAGGAGCACGTCGGTCAGCGTGCCGTCGATCAGGTCGGCGGTCGGCTCCAGCGCCTGCTCAAGATAATGGACCGGCGAGAGAAGACGCAGACGCTCGCGGTCGTCCTGGTCCGAGATCAACGCGACCTCGCGCCGCTTCAGGCTGTCGTCGGTGAGCGTCACGGCGCCGGCCGAGCGCTGGCCCGTCACCTCGAACCGGGTGATCCGGTTTCTCAGTTCCGGCGGCAGCGACAGGGCGACCTCGGCGATGCCCTCGCCCGGTTCGAAATTCGCGGTGGCGGTGGCGAGTTGGCGTTCGATTCCGATCGGATCGAGGCCCCACGCGCCGATCTCGGGCGCGGCCGACCCCTCGGTGCGGGCACGCAGCGCGGTCAGCTTCACCGCGCCGTCCTCGTAGCCGACGGGGCGCAGGGCATAGACCGAGCGGGCGCTTTCGAAGGCGGTGACCGTGCCGTGCGTCATCAGCTCGGACAGCAGTCCCTCGCGCCCCGGCCGGTCAAGACCGTCGGACATCCAGAAAGTCTCGAACGCGCCGGTCAGACCCGCCGACCAGCGGGCCACGGCGGCGCCGTCCGGCTCCCACGGGTTCGGGCGGATCGAGGGCATGCGTGCGGCCCAGGCATCGGCGGCCATGAAGGGCACCTCGCCCTCAGGCAGGTCCGTGAGCTGGACGATGGCGACGGTGCGCCCGGCGCGGCCGGCCTCGGTCAGAAGCGCGCCGACCCGCTCCATCCGCGCCTGCCAGTCGCGGGCATCGGCCCAGGTTCCGTCGATCACGACCATCAGCGGCCCCTCGCCCGGCGCCTCGGTCTTGGGGTTCAGGACCGGGCCGGCAAAGCCGACGATGGCGGCGGCGATGGCGATCATGCGGATGAGCAGAAGCCACCAGGGAGTGCGGTGGGTCTGGTGCTCGTCATCGGTCAGCCCGAGAAGGAGCGCAACGCCCGGAAAGCGGCGGCGGATCGGCGCCGGCGGCACGGCGCGCAGGATCAGCCACAGGATCGGCAGCGCGATCAGCGCGGTCAGGATCAGCGGCGCGGTGAAGCCGATGGGTCCGACGATCCACATCACCGCCGCTCCAACGCGCCGTTAAGCCACAGAAGCGCCGGCAGCGCCGGTTCGCCCGTACGGTGGACCGACGCCTGCCAGCCGGTCAGCCGGGCAAGGTCATGCAGCCGGTCCTTGCGCTGCGCCAACCGGTCGAGGTAGCGGATGCGCAGGTCCGAGGCCTTCAGCGTCTCGTGCCGGAGCGTGCCGCCCATCGATTCGAAAATCGTGCGGCCGTCGAAAGGGAATTCCTCTTCCTGCGGGTCGAGCACCATCAGGAGCGCACCCCTGACGCCGCGGTCGGCGGCCTTGAGAAGTTCGGTCTCGAGCGCGGAGATGTCGCCGAGGAAGTCAGACAGGAACACCGCGCGGGAATGGGCGATCATGCCGCGCGCCTCGGGGTGGCCGTAGTCCTCCTCGCCGAAGGGCCGCGACAGCGCCTCGGCCAGGCGGACGAGTTGCGGCTCGCCGCGTGCCGGGCGGACATCTCCGAAGAGACCGACCCGCTCGCCGCCCCGGATCAGCAGGACCGAGATCGCCAGCGCGAGGACACGCGCGCGTTCGCCCTTGGGCGGGCGGTTCTGGTTGCCGGTGAAGCGCATCGAGGCCGCATCGTCGACCCAGAGCTGGATCGACTGCGCCGCCTGCCATTCCTTTTCCCGCACGAAATGCGCGTCGGACCGGGCCGAGCGGCGCCAGTCGATGGTCCGCGCCTCGTCCGACAGGGTGGCGGGGCGGTACTGCCAGAACTCGTCGCCCATGCCGGCCCGGCGGCGGCCGTGGTCGCCCAGGATCACCGCCTGCGCCAGATGCTCGGCGTCGGCGAGCAAGGGCGGCAGCGGCGCTGCGAGCGACTCGGCCCCGTGGCGGAGGGTGGCTGCCTCGTTCAAAGCGTCTCACCGGCTGGGGCGAGCGAGCCTCCGGCGGGAGGAATTGGGAACGAACGAAGGATCATGCCGCCTTCTCGATGCGGGTGACCTGGTCGGCGACGCTGGC
>JBNLCA010000201.1:0-1898 GCA_050303575.1 Paracoccaceae bacterium | reverse complement strand
GCCGCATCGTAGCCGATACCCGAGGAACAGCCGGTAATCAGGATGGAACGTGACAAGGCGGGCCTCCCCCAGGGTGCCCGCCTTCGTTAGCCCGCCATGCGGCGCGTTTCAAACGTCAGGGCGCGGCGCTCGCCAGGAAGTCGGCGGACATGTAGCCGACAGCCCCGCTTTTCAGATCGCGGATATTCATCCAGCCGCTTTGCGCATCGCCGACCACCTCGGCCTCGTCGCCCTTGACCAGCGTTGCCAGGACCTGCGCCTCGGTGCTCGGGCCCTGCCGCAGGTTCACACGTGTTCCGGTCACGAAGACCACGTCGGCGCCCTCGGTCCGTGCGACCGGCTCGGTCCGGCGCATGTCGGGCGGCGCATCGGCAAGCACATAGTCGGTGCGGATCTCGGGCATCGAGAAGACGACCGGAGTGCCGACGACGTAGCGCCGCCTGTCCGGGGCGCTTTCGGGTTCGGCGGTCACCGGCGAGATGAGCCCGTCAAGGCTGCCGATGCTCGCCACCTCGTAGCTGCCGTCCGGCTGGACGTCCTCGGCCGTCGCCGCGGGGGCCGGCTTGGCGACGAACGGCGCGGGCTCGGCCTTGGCCGTCCGCGTGTCGGGCCGGTGCACCACCTCGCCCGGCTCGCGGCCGAGGAAGATGACGGCCAGCGCCATCGCGACGAGAAGATGTGTGGTCAGGCGGATGACTTGCATGGAGCGTCCCCGGTGGCAGCAGAAGGTGGCATCGGCGGGATAACGCTGGTCGGGCGCTTCCGGTTTCACGGAAATCCGCCGCTTTGCGTCTGGACCGGGGAATCGGCAGTGGCTAAACCACCTCCATGAGCGACGAGCAGAACGACAATAACACCTCAGGACCCTCGGAAATCGCCGAACCGCTCAGCCGCGCCATCGGCGAGCGGTACCTGACCTACGCGCTTTCGACGATCATGAACCGGGCGCTGCCGGATGCGCGCGACGGCCTGAAGCCCGTCCACCGCCGCATCCTCTTCGCCATGCGGCGCCTGCGCCTTTCGCCCACCGGCGGCTTCCTGAAATCGGCCAAGATTTCCGGCGACACGATGGGTGATTTCCACCCGCATGGCGACAGCGCGATCTACGATGCAATGGCGCGCCTCGCGCAGGATTTCAACATGCGCTACCCGCTGGTCGAGGGGCAGGGCAACTTCGGCAACATCGACGGCGACAACCCGGCCGCCAGCCGTTACACGGAGGCGCGCCTGACCGCCGCAGCCGAGGCGCTGATGGAGGGTCTGGACGAGGACGCGGTCGACTTCCGTCCGAACTACGACGGCCGGCTGGAAGAGCCGGTCGTCCTGCCCGCCGCCTTCCCGAACCTCCTGGCGAATGGCGCATCCGGCATCGCGGTCGGCATGGCGACCAACATCCCGCCGCACAACATGGGCGAACTTCTCGAAGCCTGCATCCACCTCGCCAAGGCGAAGAACTCGGAGCTTGTCCGCGACGACACGCTGATCGACATCGTCAGGGGTCCGGACTTCCCGACCGGCGGCGTCATCGTCGAACCGGCCGGCGTGATCCGCGACGCCTATCTCACCGGCCGCGGCTCGATCCGGGTGCGTGCCAAGTGGAGCCGCGAAGACCTGGGCCACGGCACCTGGCAGATCGTCGTCACCGAGATCCCCTTCCAGGTGCAGAAGTCCAAGCTGATCGAGCGCATCGCCGAGCTGATCCAGCTGAAGAAGATCCCGATCCTGGCCGATGTCCGCGACGAGAGCGCCGACGACATCCGCATCGTGCTCGAACCGAAATCCAAGAACGTCGATCCCGACGTGCTGATGTCGATGCTCTTCCGCAACTCGGATCTCGAGTCGCGCTTCTCGCTGAACATGAACGTGCTGATCGACGGCAAGGTGCCGAAGGTCTGCTC
>JBNLCA010000200.1:0-7136 GCA_050303575.1 Paracoccaceae bacterium | reverse complement strand
CCGATCCATCCCGAGACGGGCCGGGTGCTTTACGTGCCGATCAAGAACGTGGATGCCGCGAAGGGCGAGATCACCTTCGACGACGAGACGGGCCGCGAGTGGACGCTGCCGGTGACCGGCGGACAGGTGAAGCTCCAGTGGAAGCCGGATTTCGGCGCGCGCTGGGCGGCGCTCGACGTCGATTTCGAGATGTACGGCAAGGACCATTCGACCAACACGCCGATCTATGACGGCATCTGCGAGGTGCTGGGGGGCAAGAGGCCCGAACATTTCACCTACGAGCTGTTCCTGGACGACAAGGGCCAGAAGATTTCCAAGTCCAAGGGCAACGGGCTGACGATCGACGAGTGGCTGACCTATGCCGCGACCGAGAGCCTGTCGTATTTCATGTACCAGAAGCCGAAGACGGCCAAGCGCCTGTGGTGGGACGTGATCCCCAAGGCGGTGGACGAGTATCACCAGCAGCTGCGCGCCTACCCCGACCAGACGGTCGAGCAGCAGCTGGCGAACCCGGTCTGGCACATCCATAGCGGCCATGTGCCGGCGTCGGACATGGTGGTGCCGTTCGCGATGCTGTTGAACCTTGCTTCGGTGGCGGGGGCGACGGACAAGGCGGGCCTCTGGGGCTTCATCAGGCGCTACGCGCCCGAGGCTTCGCCCGAGACGCATCCGCATCTGGACGAGGCTGCCGAGTTCGCGGTGCGCTACTTCCGCGACTTCGTGGCGCCGGAGCGCACCTTCCGGGCACCGACCGACAAGGAGCGGGCGGCGATCGAGGACCTGCGCGGACGGCTTGCGGCCTGGCGGGGCGGCCTCGATGCCGAGGAGCTTCAGTCGATGGTCTTCGCCGTCGGCAAGGAGCACGGGTTCGAGCCCCTGCGCGACTGGTTCACGGCGCTTTACGAGGTGCTCCTGGGCGCGTCTCAGGGTCCGCGCTTCGGCGGGTTCATCGCGCTTTACGGTGTCGAGGAGACCATCGCGCTGATCGACAAGGGGCTGGCGGGGGAGCTCGGCTAGGTGCTTCTCGACCGCAGGACTCAGATCTACATCGGGTTCGGCGTGCTCCTGGCCCTGGCGTTCCTGCTCGTCGCGCACGACTGGTCGCGGAAGGTCGAGGTCCGTCTTCCGTCGGCGGACGGACAGGCCGAGTACCTCTACCGGTGCCGTGCGCTCGCGTCGGACGCGGAGACCAGTGCGGCGGCCGATGTCGCGCACCGGGAGACCGAGGCGGCCGTGCTGTCGGCTTCGGGAGAAGAGCTTGCGGCGGAGCTTGACCGGATAAAGGCGGAGCACGGCTGCGAGGTGCTGAACGTGGTGCCGGTGGAGTAACCCCGGCGCGCATCGGGCCCGGACGCAGAACCCTTACCCGCGCCAGACCTCCCACCAGACCCGCCAGCGGTCCGCCAGCGCCTCGGGCGTGTCGGCGAGGAGTCGGCGGGCGACGTGGCCCGTGCTGTCCAGAAGCTTCTCCTGACGCTCGCGCGCTTCGGCGACCAGCCGGTCGCGGGCCTTGCCGTCGCCTTGGGCAAGGTCGGCCATCAGCTCGGCAAGGTCGTTGTAGTCGCCCAGGGCCTCGCCCAGCGTGTCGGCGGCGGCAACGTGCGGGGCCATCGCCTCGGGCCAGATTGGCGCGAGCAGCCGAGCGTGGTACCAGTGATCCTTGACCCGCTTGCGCCAGTCGTGGAGCGCCCGCATCCGCGCGTGCTTCATCGCCCGCTTCATGCCGCGCCGGGCACGGCCGAACGTGCCCGTCAGCCCGTCTTCCAGCGCCTCGAACCCGTCGCCCGCCACCTTCCATTTCGCCGCGCGCTTGCGGATCGCCTTGAGCGCCGAACGGCAGGCGGAGAGGCTTTTCGCCATCGCCTTGGCGTCATGTTCGCTGCCGTGGCGGCCCTCGACCGGCGCGGCGATTGCGGCGACCTCGCCCTCGGAAAGCCCGGCCTCGTGCGTCAGATCGGCCAGCGTCGCCCGCGCTGCCTCGGCCTCGCGCAGGCCCGAGAGGCTGCGGGCGGCATCGCGCAGTGCACGGTTCTCGGTGGCGTAACCTTCGAAATGCGGCCGCACCAGCCGGATCAGCGCGCGGAGCTTCTTGATGTGCTTGCGGGCGTCGTGGACCCGCTCGGCAAGCGGCCCGCCCGCGGCCAGCGCAGCAAGTGCGCCGTCAATCTCCTCGGTCGCGATCCGCCGCACGCCGGCCTCGACCGACGCGTCGCTCAGGCTGAATTGATAGGCCATTTCCCCGACACTTTCCCACGCGCATTTGCCGGACGCACGGCCTGCGCTATCTTCGTGGCGCAGAGTGGTTCAGCGGGATGACAGTTTCATGACACGCCTCTTCGTCGCACTCCTTGCTCTTTTCCTGGCCGGCGCATCCGTCGCCCAGGAGAATTCCGAAGCCCCGATCCAGGGCGTGATCCGAAGCCAGATCGACGCCTTCCTCGCCGACGACTTCGACACCGCCTTCAGCTTCGCCTCGCCCATGATACGCGGCATCTTCCAGACGCCGGACAATTTCGGCCGGATGGTGCGCGAAGGCTATCCGATGGTCTGGCGGCCGTCGGACGTCGCGTTCGGCGAGTTGCGCGAGGAGGACGGCAAGCTTTTCCAGCGGGTCGAGGTGACCGACGGCGCGGGACAGAGCTATGCGCTCGACTACGAGATGATCGAGACCGGCGAGGGCTGGCAGATCAACGGCGTCTTCCTGCTGCGCGCCGAGGGCATCGGCGTCTGATCTCGCCCCTTGCGACGCAATGGTTAACGGACCCTTAGGGCTTTCGTGCTAGGCCTGCGGTGTCCGGGTTCATTCACGCCCGGAAAATCCCGAGAGCGGTGAACAAGTGAGCGTAGCTCGTGGCGCGTGAGGCGCCCGCTCCGCCCGTTTGCCGTTCAGCCGATTTCGAAAGGGCTTGGAATGAACAAGGCGATTACCGACGGGCTGGTGCTGATGCCGCCGCCCTTTGCAGACGGCCTCGACGTGTGGGCGAACGGGGACGGCACGCCCGGCTCGCCCACCTATGACGGCGACCCGAACGCGGCCCTGGTGCCGTCGGATCAGGACTTCGCGGGCTGCCTGGAGCTGATCAAGACGGCGGGCAACCAGAAGATCCGCTACATGGGCCAGACGCCGATCCTGCCGGGCTGCTACCTGCGGGTGACGGCCAAGGTGAAGGCGATGAGCGGGCCGCTGCCGTCGGTCCGGATCGGCGCCTTCGCGGCGGATTCCGGGGGCGCGGCGGTCAACGGGCAAGTGCTGAGCGGGCCTTCGGTCGCGCTGACCGCCTACGGCACCGTCTTCACCGTCAGCGCCATCATCGGGACCGGCTCGCGCGGCGGCGTCGACATGTCCTGGAGCCTCGATGTTGCCTATGCCCATATCGGCATGGACCTCACCGGCTCGAACGGCGGCGTCGTCCGCATCGACGATCTGGTCGTAGAGGACATCACCAGCGCCTACCTGCGCGACATGATGGACTGGGTCGACGTGCGCGACTACGGCGCCGTCGGTGACGGCGTGACCGACGACCGGGCGGCCTTCGAGGCGGCCGATGTCGATGCCGGCGGGCGCGAGATCCTGGTACCGGCGGGCGACTATTACATCGGCTCGTCGCTGACCATCGACACCGAGATCCGCTTCGAGGGGCGCCTCGTCATGCCGGTCGCGGCGCGGCTCACGCTGACGCGGAACTTCGACCTGCCGTCCTATATCGACGCGTTCGGCGGCGACGAGATGGAGGGGCTGAGGAAGGGCCTTCAGGCGCTCTTCAACTTCACCGATCACGACGCGCTCGATATGCGCGGGCGGCGGGTCGAGGTGACGGGGCCCATCGACGTGCAGGCGGCTGTCGAGAACCAGACGACCTGGGCGATCCGGCGGGTCCTGCGGAACGGCCAGCTGAACGTCGTGGCGGGGCCGGCCTGGGACGACACGGTCGTCACCTCGCAGGCGACCTATTCGACATCGAACAGCCTGCAGCTGACGAACGTGGCGAACGTCGCGAACATCGAGGTCGGCTCGCTGGTCACCGGCAATGGCGTCGGGCGCGAGGTCTACGTCAAGGAGAAGAATGTCGGCGCGCAGACGGTGACGCTGTCCCTGCCGCTTTACGGCGCGGCGGGCACGCAGACCTTCACCTTTACGCGCTTCAAGTACGCGCTCGACTTCTCGGGCTTCGACTATCTCGACAAGTTCGTGATGCAGGAGGTCGAGGTCCAGTGCAACGGCGCCGCCTCGGCCGTGCTCCTGCCGCCCGAGGGCTTCTGGTTCCAGATGACCGACTGCTACCTCATCCGGCCGAAGGACCGAGGGGTCACCTCGCACGGTCGGGGCTGCGCGGGCCTCGAGATCGACCGTTGTTCCTTCATCTCGGACGAAAGCTCGACCCCGGTGCAGGACCGCAAGTCGATCTGCTTCAACGCCAACTACAACGACGTGAAGATCCGCAACTGCCGCGCCTCGCGCTTCGCGCATTTCGGCTTCCTTGCCGGCGGGGCGTGCCTGGTCGAGGGCAACCATTTCTTCAACGGCGACGACGAGCCCCTGGGCGTGCGCAAGCCCGGCCTTGTCATCACGCGGAACAATTCGGGCGT
Organism: Paracoccaceae bacterium; assembly: GCA_050303575.1. Lineage (GTDB taxonomy): Bacteria > Pseudomonadota > Alphaproteobacteria > Rhodobacterales > Rhodobacteraceae > JBNLCA01. The sequence goes on along the minus strand of JBNLCA010000200.1, from coordinate 2,549 downwards.
AGTCGTCTCGGGCAACTATATCGACAACTGCTATATCGAGCTCGGCAACGAGCATGACGCGCAGCCGTCCTACAACAACGAGCCGGTGGCAGGGTCGGTCACCATCACCGGCAACGTGTTCCTGTGCATCGGCGTGGCGCCGAACTTCAGCTGGATCGTCGCCAAGCCCTACGGTCCCGGTAACTTCATCGACGGGCTGGCCGTGTCGAACAACACGTTCCAGGCCTTCAACGGCGACGTCAGCCGGATCGAGCGGGTGGATTCGTCGTTCGCGCCGCTCGATCTGACGCAGATGCGCAACATCACCTTCGAGAACAACACCTTCTACGGCGTGACCCAGAAGACGGTGAACCCGGTATCGCTGCCCTTCACGCAGGCGACGGCACAGACGACGTGGAACTGCGACTTCACCGGCTGGCTGCCGTTCGGCGGGCGGGCGAAGGTGGTCGAGTCGATCGTCGCGCAGGGGGCGATCACCACGGCGACCTTCCAGCCGGTGACGACGATGCCCTACCTGACGCTGGAAACCGGGACTGGCGGCGCGGTGGCGCAGGTCACCTGGTCGACGGCAGCGCGGGGGACGGTGCGGTTGCGCGGGCGGATGGACATCCCGAACTGACGTAACAGGCTTGCGGAGGGTGGCCCCGGACCGGAGACGGTCCGGGGTCTTTTCATGCCAGGTCGTCCGGCGTGAGTTCGAACGCCCGGCCGAATCCGCCGTTCAGGCTGGCGCCGAGCGGCGTGAGGAGGACGAAGCGGAAGTCGGCGAAGTCGGCGTAGAGCGCGGCTTTGGGATGGCTTTCCAGCCAGCGGGCGCGGAGCGCGGTATGTTCGGCGCCGGCCTGGTCGACGAAACGCGCGGTGGCGCGGAGCGTCAGGCGCGGATGGGTGAGGGGATCGCCTTTCGGCCCGGGCTCGCCCACCAGGAGCGAGGCGGCGGGATTGGCGCGGAGCGCGCGGGTATGGGCCGAAAGGTCCGATACGAGCGTGACCGGCAGGCCGTCGGCCGACGTGCCGACCGCGATGCGGGTGACCAACGGCCCGCCCGTCGCCGGGTCGAGCGTGCCGAGCGCGCCGAACCGGGCCTCGGCGATCAGCCGCCGCGCCAGGGCGCGGGCCTCGTCGTCGGTCGGGCGGATGGGCGAGGTCTCGGCCATGCGCCGGTCATAGCCGGGCGCGGTCCGCGGGGAAAGCCGGTGACGCGGCGCTGCCGCAGTCGCGCGCCGTGTGGGCGCGGGACATTGACAGGCAGGGGTCCGTCGCCGTTCTGTCTCGGTCAGGAGGCAGGCATGGGATCATCTGTAGAGCGGACATGAGTGTCGAGACCCCGCCCGTCGAGCCGTTCCGGCCGAAGCTCGTCACCGCGCTGTACGACGGCTACGGGTCGGCCGACCTGCGCGCCGACCTTTTCGCCGGGCTGACGGTCGCCGTCGTCGCGCTGCCCCTGTCGCTTGCCATCGCCATCGCCTCGGGTGTCGCCCCGGCGCAGGGGCTGGTGGCTGCCATCGTCGGCGGTTTCCTTGTCTCGGCGCTGGGCGGCTCGCGCTTCCAGATCGGCGGGCCGGCGGGGGCGTTCATCGTGCTTGTCGCCGCTTGTGTCGCCGAGATCGGGCTTGGCGGGATGCTCGTTGCCACCGCGATGTCGGGGGTGATGCTGGCGCTGGTGGGGGCGCTTAAGCTCGGCACCTACGTCAAGTACGTGCCCTATCCGGTGACGGTGGGCTTCACCGCCGGAATCGGCGTCATCATCATGGCAAGCCAGATCGCGCCCTTCTTCGGGCTGCACCTCGCCGGACCCGAGCCGTCCGCCATCGTGCCGAAGATCGCGGCGCTCTGGGCGGCGCGCGAGACGGTCAGCCTGGCGGCGGTTGTCACCGCCGTCGGCACCGCGGCGATGATTGTCGGGCTGCGTCGCGTGCGGCCGCACTGGCCGGGGATGCTGATCGCGGTCGCCGTCGCGACGCTGACCGGCTGGGCGATGAGCCTGCCGATCGAGACCATTTCCAGCCGCTTTGGCGAGATGCCCCGCAGCATCGGCTGGCCGGGGCTGCCGGAGATCAGCGTTCCGATGCTCACGGCCGCGCTGCCCTATGCGCTGTCCTTCACGCTGCTCGGCGCCATCGAGTCGCTTTTGTCGGCAGTGGTCGCCGACGGCATGACCGGCCGCCGCCACCGCTCGAACGTCGAGCTGGTGGGGCAGGGCGCGGCGAATGTCGCCTCGGCGCTGTTCGGCGGCATGCCGGTCACCGGTACGATCGCGCGGACGGCGACGAACGTGCGCGCCGGGGCGCGCTCGCCCTTCTCGGGGATGATCCATTCCGCGACGCTGCTGCTGTTCATGCTGATCGCGGCGCCTCTGGTCGGATATATCCCGCTGGCCGCGCTGGCAGGGGTTCTGGTGGTCGTCGCCTGGGGCATGATGGAGCGGCAGGCGATGCTGGTCCTTCTGCGCTCGTCCCGCGCGGACGCTGTGGTGGTCGCGGCGGTGTTCCTGCTGACGATCTTCCGCGACCTGACCGAGGCCATCGTCGTCGGCATCTCCTTCGGCG
>JBNLCA010000199.1:0-3455 GCA_050303575.1 Paracoccaceae bacterium | reverse complement strand
CCAGTGGTTCTGGATGGCGATCACCAAGGAAAAGAACGAGCAGATTGCCGACTTCGGCAAGGGTCTCTCGGTGTTCCTGTCGGACGTCGCGAAGTTCCAGACCGGCGAGAGCGATGTGAGGCCCTTCCCTTGGAAGAAGTGGGGCGCCTGAGCGCCCCACCCTGCCGACATCCTGACATGCGCTGCCCGTCCCGCGCCTCGCGGAGCGCGCAGATGTCGGTGACCGGAACGCGCTTTGCCTGCGTCTCGGCCGCCAGCGCCGCGCGGCGGCGCTCGTCGGCCCGTTCCCACGCCAGGACCGCCGTGGCGTAGAACCAGCTCGACGCCCAGGTCATGAAGAGGGTCGAGCCCATCAGCGAATTGAGGTCGAGGCTGAAGTCCCACGGGACCTCCTCGCCATTGGCCATCGCCCAGATTGCCGTCGCCATCATCCCGAAGACGACCCAGACCTCGCCGAAGAAGGCGAGGAACCGCCCGCCGCAAAGCCACACCAACGCAACCAGCGTCAGGCTGACCATGCCGGTGCCGAAACCGAAGACCGGGTCGGCGTTGCCGCCGCGCTCGGTGCAGGCCGCGGCTGCCCCGGTCATCGGGACGGCGATGGCCGAGTAGTAGAGCGACAGGAGGATGAGTGTCAGCAGGATCGCCCCGCCGCCGATCCAGGCTAGCGCATGGTTGACGGCCTCCTTCGGCATCCCCAGCCAGTCGAGCACGATGGCGATCTCGAGGAAGCCGAGGGCCGCGACCGTCACGATCAGCCAGGTTGCGATCATGTTGACGATGCAGAAGACGAGACTGGTACGTAACAACTGGCCGAGGTCAGGCGCGTTCCATCGCCCGCGCGCCGCCAATGCACAACGCAGGCCGACGAGCACACATAGGGCGCTGACAGTGCCGGGAATGACAAAGCCGACGACCGGAATGAACCCGGCCAGCGACAAGACGAACGCGCCGACCGCCAGGACCGGCAGGATGAGGAGGTAACGCCAGAAGGTCTTGAACGAGAGCGGAAGGGACAAAAGGAACAGAGGCATCGCATGGTGTCTCCATCACTTGCCCCGCGAGGCCACGGCGAAACCATGCCACCTGCGGGCTATTGCATGTGTGGACCCTCACGCCCCGTTCAACCGTTCGTGAGTGGATTGGGACTGAGGGTCGGGAATACCTCACCAGCCCCTTGAAACGGAAAGGCGGCCCCCCGTGGCGCCGCCTTTCGTTCGTCCGAGCGTGTCGGAGGCGTTAGCCCTCCATCGCCTCGAGCTCGTCTATGAAGCCGGCGATCATGCTCAGGCCCTTGTCCCAGAAGGCAGGGTCCGAGGCGTCGAGGCCGAAGGGCGCCAGGAGGTCCTTGTGATGCTTCGAGCCGCCGGCCTTCAGCATCTCGAAATACTTCTCCTGAAAGCCCGGATCGCCCTCGGCGTAGACCGCGTAAAGCGCGTTCACCAGCCCGTCGCCGAAGGCATAGGCGTAGACGTAGAACGGTGAATGGACGAAGTGCGGGATATAGGCCCAGAAAGTCTCGTAGCCTTCCATGAAGGTGAAGGCCGGCCCGAGGCTTTCGCCCTGCACGCTCATCCACAGATCGTTGATGTCTTCGGGCGTCAGCTCGCCGTTCTGGCGGGCGTGATGCAGCTTCACCTCGAAGTCGTAGAAGGCGATCTGGCGGACGACCGTGTTGATCATGTCCTCGACCTTTCCGGCGAGGAGCACCTTGCGCTCGGTCGGGGTCTTCGCGCCGTCGAGCAGCTTGCGGAACGTCAGCATCTCGCCGAAGACCGACGCCGTCTCGGCCAGCGTCAGGGGCGTCGACGACAGAAGCTCGCCCTGCCCGGCGGCCAGCACCTGGTGCACGCCGTGGCCAAGTTCGTGCGCCAGCGTCATCACGTCGCGCGGTTTGCCGAGGTAGTTCAGCATCACGTAGGGATGGACGTCCGTCACCGTGGGATGGGCAAACGCGCCGGGCGCCTTGCCGGGCTTCACGCCGGCGTCGATCCAGCCCTTCTCGAAGAACGGCGCGGCGATGTCGGCCATCTCGGGCGCGAAGCCGGCATAGGCGTCGAGCACGGTCTGCTTCGCCGCCTCCCAGCCGACCGTCTTCTTCTCCTCGATCGGCAGCGGCGCGTTGCGGTCCCAGACTTCCAGCTTGTCCAGCCCCATCCACTTCGCCTTCAGCGCGTAGTAGCGGTGCGAGAGCTTGGGATATGCATTCACGACGGCGTTGCGCAGCGCCTCGACCACCTCGGGCTCGACGTGGTTGGCGAGGTGCCGACCGTGCATCGGAGTGGGCATCTTGCGCCACCGGTCGGTGATCTCCTTCTCCTTCGCCAGCGTGTTGTGCACCCGCGCAAAGAGCTTGAGGTTCGCGCCGAAGACCCGCGCCAGTTCCCGCGCAGCGGCCTCGCGCTTCGTCCGGTCGCTGTCGGTCAGAAGGTTCAGCGTGCCCTCGAGATTCAGGGCCTCGCCATCGACCTCGAAGCCCAGACCCGCCATCGTCTCGTCGAAAAGCTTGTTCCAGGCCGAGGCGCCGACCATCGACTGGTCGTGCAGGAACTTTTCCAGCTCGTCCGACAGCTGGTGCGGCCGCATCGCGCGCAGCCGGTCAAAGACCGGCCTGTAGCGCGCCAGGCCGGTGTTGGTGGCGAAAAGCGCCTCGAAGGCAGCATCGTCGATCCGGTTCACTTCGAGCGAGAAGAAGACCAGGGGCGTGGTGGCGACCGTCACCCGCTCCTGCACGTCCGACATGAACTTGGCGCGGGCGCCGTCGAGCGTGTTCTGGTAGTAGCGCAGCCCGGCAAAGGACATCAGACGCCCCGCGACCGTCTCGATCTTCTCGTAAGCCACCACGCAGTCGAGCATTCCCCTGGCGTCAAGCGATGCCAGCTTGCCCTCGTACGTCGCCGCGAAATCCGCGCAGGCGCCTTCCAGCCAGAGCAGGTCACGCTCGACCTCGGGTGCGTCGGGCGCGGCGTAGAGGTCGGTCAGGTCCCATTCCGGCAGGTCGCCGAACGGCGCGGCGCCTTCGGCCTTGGCGTCGAAGACGGGGGCGGGTTGGTCGCGGAACATGGGCACCTCTTGCATGGATCACCGCAGAGATAGGCATGGGGGGCGCCCGGGTGCAACCCGGCCGCGCGCGTTGCGCGGCCGGGCGCCGGATCAGGAAAGCTCGGCCGAGAGCGTGACGCTGATTGCGCCGAGCGCCTTCGACACCGGGCATTCTGCCTTGGCCTTCTCGGCCAGTTCCTCGAACTTCGCCCTGTCGATGCCCGGCACTTTCGCCTTCAGCATCAGCGCGCTGCCGGTGATCCCGGTGCCGGGAACCAGCTCGACCGAGGCCGTGGCCTCGAGCCTGTCGGCCGGCGTGCCGTTCTCGGCGAGGAAATGCGACAGCTGCATCGCGTAGCAACCGGCATGGGCGGCGGCGATCAGCTCTTCGGGGTTGGTGCCGGACTTGCCTT
>JBNLCA010000198.1:0-2795 GCA_050303575.1 Paracoccaceae bacterium | reverse complement strand
CTTCCTCGGCTATGCGATCCTCGCCGAGAAGCGAAAGCTCGAGACGACCTCGCGCGGGGTGAAATCGCTCTACTTCACCGGCGGGCTCCTGGAAGGGACCGAGACGATCGCGTTCTTCGTCCTTCTCTGCCTCGTGCCGGGCTGGTTCGCGCCGCTCGCCTGGGGCTTCGGGATGTTGTGCCTTGTCACGGCGGGATCGCGGGTCCTGCTGGCGGCCAAGGTGTTCCGCTAGGACCCGCCGCGTCGGGCGATCTCGGTGCCCGCCGCGTGGGCCGAGGACCAGGCCCACTGGAAGTTGTAGCCGCCCAGCCAGCCGGTGACGTCGACCACCTCGCCGATGAAGAAGAGGCCCGGGACCGCGCGCGATTCCATCGTCCTGGCGTCAAGCTGCGCGGTCGAGACGCCGCCGACCGTGACCTCGGCAGTGCGGTAGCCCTCGGTCGCCACCGGCTTGAGCCGCCAGTGGAGAAGCGTCGCGCCGAGCTTGCGCAAGGCTGCATCGGGAACGCTTCCAACCGGCGCCGTCAGCCCCTCGTGCGCGGCAACGTCCGCCGCGACCCGTGCGGGAAGGATCGCTGCAAGCGCCGAGGCGACCGACTGACGGCCGTTCCGGGCGCGGAGGGCGCGCAGTTCCTCGATAGGGTCTGCCGCCGGGCAGAGGTTCAGCTCGATCTCGGATCCCTCGCGCCAGTAGGACGAGAGTTGCAGGATCGCCGGGCCGGAAAGGCCGCGATGGGTGAAGAGAAGCGCCTCGTCGAAGCGGGCGCGCTCGGTGCGCGCGGTGACCGGCAGCGAGACGCCGGAGAGGCGGGAAAACCTCTCGGTCAGTGCCGGCTCGAAGGTGAGCGGCACGAGGCCCGGCCTCGTTTCGGTGACGCGGTGGCCAAACTCCTCGGCAACCCGGTAGCCGAAGCCCGAGGCGCCCATCTTCGGGATCGACTTGCCGCCGGTTGCGATTATGAGGTTGCGGGCAAGGATCTTGCTTCCGTCCGACAGGCTGACGGCGAACCCCTCTGGTCGGCGCGAGATGTCGGTCGCCGAACGGCCGAGCCGCAGTTCGGCGGGCTTCATCTCGGCCAGCAGCATGGCGATGATCTCGCGCGACGAGCCGTCGCAGAAAAGCTGGCCCTTGGTCTTCTCGTGGTGCGCGATGCCGTGCTTCTTCACCAGCGCGATGAAGTCCCACTGGCTGTAGCGGGCGAGGGCCGACTTGGCGAAATGCGGGTTCTCCGACAGGAACGCCTCGGGCGCGGTCTGAAGGTTGGTGAAGTTGCAGCGCCCACCGCCCGAGATGCGGACCTTCTCGGCCGGTGCGCTGGCATGATCGACAACCAGCACCGGCCCGCCCTTCACGGCGAACGCGGCGGCATGGAGGCCGGCGGCGCCGGCGCCGAGGATGAGGGCGTGGTAGGTCTGCATCGGGCGCCGTCGTCCTGAAGTTCCGGTCGCGCGGCCCACTCCGCGGGCCGCGGGGCGGCTTATCGCGGAGAAAGGTTAGAAAATTCCAATCGAAATGCGCCGGCCGGGCGTCTCAGATCGAAAAGCTGGTGCCGCAGCCACAGGAGGAGGTGGCGTTCGGGTTCTCGACGGTGAACCGGGCGCCGATCAGTTCCTCGGTGAAGTCGATCGTGGCGTTGGTCAGGAACGGAAGCGAGATCGAATCCACCAGGACCTTCAGCCCGTCCTTTTCCAGCACGAGGTCGTCCTCGGCAGGGTCGTCGAGCCTGATGTCGTACTGGAACCCCGAACAGCCGCCGCCCTCGACCGCCACGCGAAGCGCCTTCGCCTCGCCGGTCGCGTCGAGAATCTCGCCAAGCCGCGCGAAGGCGCGGTCGGTCACTTTCGGGGGCAGGGTCAGGTCCATGGGGTGCTCCAGTCGCCCCCTGAATATAGAGCCGCCCGCCCGGCCGTTCAATCGGTCCGGACGGGCGGTCTGGCGCGGCGATGGGACGGTCGCCGCGCCCGGGCGGAGGGATCAGGCCGCTTCGGCGCGGACGACGGGGAAGTCGATCTCGGTGTCGAAGACGTGGTTGAGGTAGTTGGTGAACAGGTTCTGCACGACATGGCCGATGGTTTCGACGATGTCGGCATGGCCAAGGCCGGCCTCCCGGGCGGCGGCAAGATCGGCGTCCGAGACCTTGCCGCGCTCGCGCACCAGAGCGTTGGCGAACGTCAGGATCGCGGCGGTGCGGGCGTCGGCCGATGTGCCGGCAAGGTTCGCCGCCACTTCCTCGGGCGCCACTTTCAGGCTGCCCGAAATCGCCGAATGGGCCGAGGCGCAGTAGTCACAGCCGTTGGTCCGTGCGACGGCGAGCGCGATGGCCTCGCGGGTCTTGGGCGAGAAGCTGCCTTTCGCGTTGGCATCGCCAAGGCCGAGCAGGGCGCCCAGCGTCGCGGCGCTGTGGCCCGTCGTGCGGTAAAGGTTCGGCACCATGCCGAGCTTCTTCTCGATCGCGTCGAAGGTGGCGGCGGTCTCGGCGCTGGCGGCATCGCGGGTAAGGGCTGGAACGCGGGGCATCTTCTGTCTCCTGTTTCTTGGCGGCACTTCCTTGCGCCGGGTGAAGCTGGTACTATTTGTTCCGGACCGGTCGGTAAAGTATATTTATCGGACCGGTCGGTAACAAATGTGAGAGCGACATGGCACGTCCCCTCGGCTTCGATCCGGACACAGCGCGCGAGGCGCTGAAGCAGGTGTTCTGGCAGAAGGGCTACGAGGGCACCTCGCTTCAGGACATCGAGGCGGCGACCGGGCAGAAGAAGCAGAGCCTCTACCGCGTCTTCGGCGACAAGCGGCA
>JBNLCA010000197.1:0-10023 GCA_050303575.1 Paracoccaceae bacterium | reverse complement strand
GATTGCCGTCTCGCGGCGGCCTTCCAGGGCGGCCGCGGCGACCGGCCAGTCGGCAAGGCCTTCCCCCCGCGTTACCGGCGGCGAGGAGACGACGACCTGCCCTGCCCCGTCGAGCGCGTAGAGGAAATCGAGCCCCAGCCGGTCGCGCTCGTCCGCAAGGAAGGCGGCGAGCGCCTCGGGATCGGCCCCGGCATGGACCTGCGCGTAGGCGGCCGACTGGCCGAGGGCCGCGATGGCCGTGCCGCGGCTTTCCAGTAGCCCCTTCAGATGCTGGTGCGCGATGGTCAGCTCACCGTTCACCTTGGCGATCAGCGCCTCGTCGAAGCGGTGCGACCAGTTCATCACCGTGGCGCCGAGAAGGAGCGGCAGGATGAAGAGGAGCGGCAGGAGGGCGATCAGGAGAAGCCGGGCGCGGACGGTGCGATGGAACGACAGGGGACGCGCCAGGTCAGACATTCCAAGCGGCGCATTTGCGGTCGATCGTCTTGCGCGAGATGCCGAGCCGCCGCGCCGCCTCGGCCCGGTTGCCGCCAGACGCCTCGAGCACCGCAAGGATATGGCGGCGCTCCATCACGTGCAGCGACTCGACGGCCTCTTCGGCCTCCTCCCCGCCGGCAGCGAACTCGCGCGGGAACTCGCCCAGGATCAGCGACCGTTCGATGAGATTGCGAAGCTCGCGCACGTTGCCGGGCCAGCCGTAGGCGGCGAGCTTGAGAAGGACCGGTTCGGTCAGCGGCAGCGGCGCGGTTCCGAGGTCGCGCGAGAGGCGCCCCATGAACATCTCGGCAAGGTCGGCGATGTCGCCCACCCGCTCGCGAAGGGGAGGCATGTGAAGCGCCATGACGTTGATCCGGTGGTAGAGATCGCGGCGGAAGCGGCCCTCGGCGACGGCCGCCTCGAGGTCGGCGTTGGTGGCGCAGACGAAGCGCAGGTTCAGCGGGATCTCGCGGTCCGATCCGACCGGGCGGATGCGGCTGTCCTCGATCACCCGCAGGAGCGTGGCCTGAACGGTCAGAGGCAGTTCGGCGATCTCGTCGAGGAAGATCGTGCCCCCCGAGGCGAGACTGAGAAGGCCGTCCTTGCGGCCCTGCCCGACCTCGCCGAAGAGATTCTCGGCGGCGCCCTCGGGCGAGATGTTCGCGCAATTGATCGGCAGGAACGGCTTCTCGGCCCGTTCCGACATGGCGTGGAGCGTGCGCGCGGCGATCTCCTTGCCGGTGCCGGTCTCGCCGACCAGGAGCACCGGCGTGGCAAGGCGCGCCACCCGTTCGAGGGCTTTGCGCACCGCCTCGATCCGCGGCGACCGGCCGAGAAGCCGGCCGCGCGCTGCGGCGCCCTCGACGCTGAGTTCGTATTTCAGAAGCGAGTTCTCGCGGCGCAGGAAGCGCTGGTCGATGCAGCGCCGCACCGCGTTCAGGATCTGGTTCGAGCGGAACGGTTTCAGCACGAAGTCGGCGGCGCCGACGCGCACCGCGTGGATCGCGGTGTCGAGGTCGGCATAGGCGGTCATCAGGATCGCCTCGGAGAAGAACCCGACCCGGCGCTGGTCGGCCAGCCAGTCGAGGCCCGACTGGCCCGGCATGACGTTGTCGAGGATCACGAGGTCGAACTGCTGGCTGTCGAGGAGCCGCGACGCCGCCTCGGCGCTTTCGGCGGCCTCGATCCGGCGGCAGAGCGGTCCGAGCGTGCGCACGAGGAAGTTGCGCATCCCCGGCTCGTCATCGACGACCATGATCGACACCTGCCCCAGCGCATCGGCCGGGGCCTCGGTCGCGGCCTGCTTTGTCATGGCGCCGGTCGTCACGGGCCTACCCGCCTTCCGGTCAGTCGAGCCGTACGTTCGGTCCGCTCGTTACCTCGGCCGAGGAAAAGCCGGCGTAGGACAGGCCCACATCGGCAAGGACCGCGATGACCGCAATCGCGAGGAAGGCGAACATCATGGCTTTCATCGTCTACTCCTCGTCACTCTGCCGGGGTCGCCGGAGGGGCGTCCGCAGGCGGCTCGTCCTGCCGCGCCTTCACCTCGGCATACCAGAGGCTATGGTGTTCCTTGGCCCACTGTTCGTCAACCTCGCCCGAGCCCATCGCATCGAAGGCGCCCTCCATCCCGATCGAGCCGATGTAGATGTGCGCGATGATGATCGCGATGAAGACGAAGGCGACGATGCCGTGCCAGGCTTGCGACAGCTGCATCTCCTGGTAGGGCGACAGCGTCTCGGGGAGCGGTCCGTAACCGACCAGCTGCGGCAGGCCGAGCGCGTTCAGATGCTGGAAGGTCGCGGCGAACATCGGCAGGTCGAACGGGAAGAGGAGCGCCAGACCCGACAGCGAGATCGAGATGCCGAGCACGACGACCGACCAGAAGATCAGCTTCTGCCCGGCGTTGAACTTCTTCGCCGGCGGGTGCTTGCCCTTGCTGAAAAGGCCGCCGCCGACCGCCAGCCATTTCAGATCGGTCCGGCTCGGCAGGTTGTGCGCGACCCAGAAGACGAACACCATCACCAGCCCCAGCATGAAGGCCCAGGAGACGCTGTTGTGGATCCATTTCGATCCTGTGGCGATCACTCCGAAGGCGTCATGACCGAAGAGCGGGATCAGCGCCACACGTCCGAACAGGACCAGAAGCCCGGTGACACCGAGAAGGATGAATGACCCTGCGATCAGCCAGTGCGCGAAGCGTTCGATGAACTGGAAGCGCAGAACGGTGCGGCCGGTCCTAGGGCCGTCGATGCGGATCTTGCCGCGGATCAGGTAGAAGAGCGCCAGCAAGACCAGCACGCCGAGGAGGAGATAGCCGCCATAGGTCAGAAGCGGACCCTTGCGGAAATCGAGCCAGCGCATGCCGCCGTCCTGGATCAGGATGCCCGAGGTCGGGGTGTGGGTCGAGGCGGTGACGTCTTCCTCGTCGAAGCGCATGCCGCGCCAGAGCTCGGCGTCGGAGACCCCGCCCAGGGTGCCCAGCTGGTCGGTGATCGGCGCGGCGTTCTCTGGATCGCCGATGGCGCCGCTGCGGAAGCTGTCATCGACCTCGAGCCCGCGCTGGCGGGCAAGGATGTCCTCGAGCGTCTGCGCGCCGCCGGTCGCGGCGCGCGGGTCCTCGGTTTCCTGGGCCAGCACCGGCCCGCCGGCCGCCGACAGCGCCAGGAAGAGCACCGCGATCAGTCTGAAGAAGAACATCCCGGTCCTCCGGACTTTCATATGAAGGAGCGGCGGGCGCCCGTCAGGCACCCGCCCGGAAGAAAGGCCGGGCATCGCCCTCAGTTCGCCTTTTGCTCGTAGGCGGTGCCCCAGCCCCAGGCGCCCGAGCCGAAGCCGCGGGCGACGACGCGCTCGCGATAGATGGCCGAGACCGTGTCGCCGTCGCCGGCGAGCAGGGCCTTGGTCGAACACATCTCGGCGCAGATCGGCAGCTTGCCCTCGGCGATCCGGTTGCGGCCGTACTTCTGGAACTCGACCTCGGAATTGTCCTCCTCGGGGCCGCCGGCGCAGAAGGTGCACTTGTCCATCTTGCCGCGCGATCCGAAGTTGCCGGCCTGCGGAAACTGCGGTGCGCCGAACGGGCAGGCGTAGAAGCAGTAGCCGCAGCCGATGCACAGGTCCTTCGAATGCAGGACGATGCCGTCCTCGGTCTGGTAGAAGCAGTCGACCGGGCAGACCGCCATGCAGGGCGCGTCCGAACAGTGCATGCAGGCGACCGAGATCGTCCGCTCGCCGGGCTTGCCGTCACTGATGGTGACGACCCGGCGCCGGTTGATGCCCCAGGGCACCTCGTGCTCGTTCTTGCAGGCGGTCACGCAGGCGTTGCACTCGATGCAGCGCTCGGCGTCGCAGAGGAATTTTGCTCGTGCCATGTCTCGTTCCCCCTCAGGCTGCGCTGATCTTGCAGAGTGTGGCCTTGGTCTCCTGCATCACTGTCACGGAGTCGTAGCCATAGGTCTGCGCGGTGTTGGTGGATTCGCCGAGGACGTATGGATCGGCGCCCTCGGGATACTTGTCCCTTTGGTCCTCGCCCTGGAAATGTCCGCCGAAGTGGAAGGGCATGAAGGCAACGCCCTCGCCCACCCGCTCGGTCACCATCGCCATGACCTTGACCTTGCCGCCCTCGGGACCTTCGACCCAGACCTGCGCCCGGTCGCGGATGCCGAGGTTGTTGGCGTCGCGCGGGTTGATCTCGACGAACATGTCCTGCTGAAGCTCGGCGAGCCAGGGATTCGACCGGCTCTCGTCGCCGCCGCCCTCGTACTCGACCAGGCGGCCCGATGTCAGGATGATCGGGTAGTCGGTCGAGAAGTCCTTGGCCTGGATCGAGGCGTAAAGCGTCGGAAGACGATAGAGCCGCCGGTCCTCGTAGGTCGGATAGTCGGCCACGAGGTCGCGCCGGTTGGTGTAGAGCGGCTCGCGGTGGAGCGGTACCGGGTCGGGGAATGTCCACACGACCGCGCGGGCCTTGGCGTTGCCGAAGGGCGCGCATTCGTGGGCGATGGCCACCCGCTGGATGCCTCCCGAAAGGTCGGTCTTCCAGTTGGCGGTCGGCCCGCCGACATTGTCGATCGCGGCGCGTTCGTCCGCGGTCAGCTCGCCGTCCCAGCCCAGGTCCATCAGCATCTGCATGGTGAATTCGGGGTATCCGTCCTGGATCTCCGACCCCACCGAGTAGACGCCTTCGGCCAGAAGGTTCTCGCCGTCGCGTTCCACGCCGAAGCGGGCGCGGAAGGTCAGGCCGCCCTTCGAGACCGGCAGCGACATGTCGTAGAGGTTCGCCGTGCCCGGATGGTTCATCTCGGCGGTGCCCCAGCAGGGCCAGGGCAGGCCGTAGAAGTCGCCGTCACACGGCCCGCCGTTGGCGCGCAGCGTCGTCTTGTCGAACGTGTACTGGTTCTCCATGTGGAGCTTCAGCCGTTCGGGCGATTGGCCGGTGTAGCCGACCGTCCACATGCCGCGGTTGAACTCGCGCGTGATGTCCTCGACCACCGGCTCGTCGCCCTCGACCGCGATGTTGCGAAGCAGACGGTCGGTGAAACCGAACTTGTCGGCGAAGAGCTTCATGATCGTGTGGTCGGGCTTGCACTCGAAGAGCGGGTCGACCACCTTCTCGCGCCACTGGATCGACCGGTTCGATGCGGTCACCGAGCCCCTGGTCTCGAACTGCGTCGCCGCCGGAAGGAGGTAGACCCCATCGGTCCGGTCGCTCAGCACCGCCGAGACCGTCGGATAGGGATCGACGACGACCATCAGGTCGAGCTTCTCCATCGCGGTCTTCATCTCGACCATGCGGGTCTGAGAGTTCGGCGCGTGGCCCCAGAGCACCATCGCCCGGACATTGGCGTTCTGCTCGATGTTGGCGGCGTCCTCCAGAACACCGTCGATCCAGCGCGAGACCGGGATACCGTTGGTGTTCATCAGGCTGATCGGGTTGCCGTCGCCGTCCTTGGCGTCGTTGCCGTCCGCGTCCTTGAGGTTGACGAACCGGCCCTTCAGCCAGTCGAGGTCTTCCTCCCAGACGCGGGCCCAGTGCGCCCAGCTTCCGGGCGCGAGCCCGTAGTAGCCCGGCAGGTCGTGGCTGAGAACGCCGAGATCCGTTGCGCCCTGCACGTTGTCATGGCCGCGGAAGATGTTGGTGCCGCCGCCGGAAACGCCCATGTTGCCCAGCGCCAGCTGAAGCACGCAGTAAGCGCGGGTGTTGTTGTTGCCGTTGGTGTGCTGGGTGCCGCCCATGCACCAGATCACGGTGCCCGGCCGGTTGTTGGCGAGCGTCCGCGCCACCCGCTCCATCTGGCTGCCCGGCACGCCGGTGACGCGCTCGGTCTCCTCGGGCGTCCACTTCGCGACCTCGGCCCGGATCTGATCCATGCCCCAGACGCGGGTGCGGATGAACTCCTTGTCCTCCCAGCCGTTCTCGAAGATGTGCCACAGCAGGCCCCAGACCAGCGCGACGTCGCTGCCGGGCCGGAACCGCACATATTCATCGGCATGGGCCGCGGTGCGGGTGAAGCGCGGATCGCAGACGATCAGCGGCGCGTTGTTCTCTTCCTTGGCCTTCAGGACGTGCATCAACGAGACGGGATGCGCCTCGGCCGGGTTGCCGCCGATGATGAAGATTGCCTTGGAATTGTGGATGTCGTTGTAGGAGTTCGTCATGGCGCCGTAGCCCCATGTGTTCGCAACCCCTGCAACCGTCGTCGAGTGGCAGATCCGCGCCTGGTGGTCGACGTTGTTGGTGCCCCAGTAGGCAGCGAACTTGCGGAAGAGGTAAGCCTGTTCGTTCGAGTGCTTGGCCGAGCCGAGCCAGTAGACGCTGTCCGGACCGCTTTCCTCGCGGATGGAGAGCATCTGGTCGCCGATCTCGTTGATCGCGTCCTCCCAGCTGATCCGCTTCCAGGCGCCGCCTTCAAGCTTCATCGGGTATTTCAGCCGCCGCTCGCCGTGGGCATGCTCGCGGACCGCGGCGCCCTTGGCGCAGTGGGCGCCCAGGTTGAACGGGCTGTCGAAGCCGGGCTCCTGGCCGACCCAGACGCCGTTCTTGACCTCGGCGATCACGGTGCAGCCGACCGAACAGTGGGTGCAGACCGACTTGATGATCTCGGCGGTGCCGCCGTCCGTCTGCGCGTTGGCGCGGGTGACGGTGCCGCCGGTGGCGCCGATGGCGGCGAGGCCCCCGATGGCGAGGCCCGAGCCGCGCAGAAAGGCGCGGCGGTCGACGGAAGTCTCGGAGACCTTGGAAAGGATCGGGCTGCGGCTCGTCTCGCGCGACGCCCCGGTGGTCTTCTTCCTCAGCATCTCATTCTCCCTTGCTGGTCCGGACGTTGCCGGAGGGCTGGGTTGTTATCGGGCGCTCAGAACCGGGCGCTGGCGTAGAAGGCGCGGGTATGTTCCGTGTCGCGCAGACCGGAGGTCTCGGCCGGGGTTTCGGCCTGGGCGGCGGTGCCGCCCATCGCCGCCGCCACAACCGCGCCGGGCGCGGCCACGCCGGCCATCTTGAGGAAGTCGCGCCGACCCTTGTCGGTCTTCTCCGGGCCGGCCGTTTCGGATTTCTTGCTCATCCCATTCCTCCCATTCGTGGCGGATCCTGCTCCGCCCATGCTAGTTCACGGCCCCGCCGCTCATGCGGAAGGCCTCGCGTTCGATGTCCATGAAGATGCGGCCCACCGCGCCGACCGGCGCATAGAAGACCGAGCCCTTCGCCCCTTCGAGATCGGTGAAGAAGTGCCGCGCCCAGGGGGCGATATGCTTGTTGTAGAAGCCGCGCTGGCGCGAGATCGGGGCGGCCGCGCCGAAGGCGCCGGTGATCAGCCCGGCCATCATCTCCATCAGGCTGGCGATATTGTCCTCGGGCTCGTAGACGTTCGGCGCCCGCGCGATGCGCAGCAGGTTCATGTCCTCGCGCAGCGTGGCGAGCGGCTTTTCGTTCAGGAAACCGGTCATGTAGTAGCTGGCATAGGGCACCAGCTCGCCCCGGCCGAGGCCGATGAACAGGGCCATGAACTCGCGCTCGGCCTTGGCCGGCGAGGTCGCCCGGGCGAGCTTGGCCAGCGTGCCGATCGCCTCGCCCAGCGGCGAGCTGTCCCCGGACAGCGCGCCCGCGCGTTTCAGAAGGTTGGCATCCGGCGGCCCGGCGAGAAGCGCCGACAGGAAACCGTAGAGATCGGCGCGCGCGCGGTCTTCCTCGGCGATCGTCAGTTGCGGCGCGGCGCTGGCCATCAGACGGCCTCCTGCTGGTCGGGAAAGTCGAAACGCATGTGGCGGCGCGGGGGAGTTGGCATTTCCTGCGGTTCCTCGTCGGGCTGCGCCGCCTCGGCTATTTCCTCGGGAAGGTCCGGCTCCGGTTCGGGCTCCGGCTCCGGCGTGACTGCGACAGCACGCACCTCGTCCTTGGCGAGGATATGGCTCAGCATCCCGCGCCCGACCTGGTAGGCGGTCTGCATGCCCGGGACCACCGTCGCCTTGTCCGAGTAATCCTCGCCGTGATCGACGAGGCCGTCGAGGTTGGCCAGCACCGGGTTCGAGCGCCAGAGCTGCCTGAGCGCGCGCCGCCGCAGCCGCTCGGGCACAGCCGAGCGCATGAAGGCCGCGAAGTCGTCGCCCTTCTGCATCTTGTCGGGATCGGGCAGGCCGAGATCGGCCAGCAGTTCCTCGTCGGTCTTCTCGGCGCTTTCCGCCTCGCGCGTCTCGGCCGCGACAACCTCTTCGCGCGCCGCTGCGGCCTCGGCCTCCGCCTCGACGGCGGCCTTGCGCCGCGACCAGAAATCGGTGCGCACAGCGCCGGTCATTGCAGCCGCCCCGGCGCGCGATAGACGTCGGCGTCCTGACGGATCCGCCGGTCGCCGCGCCCGTCCTCGACCAGGTCGATGCGCTTCTTGTCGCGCTTGCGCTTGATGAAGGGCGTCTCGACGTGATGTTCGCGCACGAAATCCGCGACCCAGGCGACAAGGCCCGGCGGCATTGGCACCAGCTCGACCAGGCCGTCGCCGCTGTCGAGGTAATCCTGCCCCTCGTAGGCCGACGCCGTCACCACCGCAGGACGGAAGGGCATGCCGTTCTCGGAATCGGGCGCGTCGCGCAGCACCACCGTCACGCCGGGTGACTTCGCCGCCAGCGAGACGAGGTAGCCTTCGGTGTCGGACGACCAGAGGTCGAGGGTCAGCGTCGCGGCGTGATATTCGACCGCCTCGCCCTCGCGCCTAAGTTCGCGCCAGCTCGCGGGTCCGGCACCGGGAAGCACCGCCACCACCTTCCACGCCCATTTCGCCCAGCGCGTCACGCCCGGCGTCCTGCGGACGACGATCCCCAGAGGCATGGATGCGCGGACTAGCGCCATGAACGGACGGAACCCTCCCTGCGAGGCATTCGCCTCTTGCGGGCAGAGTGCGCCCAAAGCGCCCGTCCGCCAATCGGTTTTCTGCCGAATCGCTCGCTTTCGCGGGTCGGCAAAGGTCCGATTGGACAAAATGTCCATCACTGGACAGCCTGTCCGAACCGCCACCGGACGTTGTGACCGCGCTTTAATTCCCATGGAAATCAGTCGGATTTGTTCGCGCCCGAAATTCGGCGAATCAACCGGAAGCGGAGGGGGATTCCGCCTTTACGGCGCCCTCGCCTTCATGCCTAGCTGCCGCGACCGGACAGGATCCGACAACAGGATCGCGGCCTCGAAAGAGAGGGAGGAATGAGCCGAACCATCCTGCTTTGCGATTGCCTGGGCACCCAGTCGCCCGATGCCGAGCGCATCGGCAAGGCGACCGGTCTGCGCTGCTCGAAGGTCCATACCGCGCTTTGCACGCGCGAGGCGGGGATCGCGGCAAAGGCCATTGCGGGCGGGGCGATCATCGCCTGCGGGCAGGAGCGCGCTCGGTTCGAGGAAATGGCGCAGGATAGCGGTGTCGATGCGCCGCTCTGCATCGACATCCGCGACCGCGCCGGCTGGACCGAGGACGCCGGCCCCGGCCCGAAGATGGCGGCCCTGGTCGCAGAGACGCTTCTCGAGGCGCCGGCCACCAAGTCGCTCGATATCACCACGGACGGAACCTGCCTCGTCATCGGGGCGGGCGGCGTCGCACTTCCGGCGGCCGAACGGCTGTCGGCCGCCCTGCCCGTCACCGTCCTTCTGACGGACGAGGCCGAGCTGCCGGTGGCGCCCGCCTACCAGGTCGTGTCGGGCCGGATCGCCGCGGCGACGGGATCGCTGGGCGCGTTCAGGTTGACGCTCGACGCGCTGAGCCAAGTCGAGCCGGGCGGCCGGGGCCAGCCGGTCCTCGGCGCGCCGCGCGACGGCGCCCAGACCGGCTGCGACGTCATCCTCGACCTCTCCGGCGGCGCGCCGCTTTTCCCCGCGCCGCACAAGCGCGACGGCTATCTGCGGGCCGATCCGGGCGATCCGAACGCCGTGGCGGCTGCGGTGTTCGAGGCAGCGCAGCATGTCGGGACCTTCGAAAAGCCGCTCCACGTCGCGCTGACCGAGCATCTCTGCGCCCATTCCCGCGCCGGCCAGACCGGCTGCACCCGATGCCTCGACGCCTGCCCGACCGG
>JBNLCA010000196.1:0-4091 GCA_050303575.1 Paracoccaceae bacterium | reverse complement strand
GAAGGAAATCGCGCGCCGCGCCGACCGCGATGCGGCGGGGGCCGGAGGCGTTGGTGGCGAAGACGCCGCCGATCGTGGGCTCGCCCGTCGTGCCGAGAAGCGGGCGCAGGTCCATCGGCTCGAAGGCGAGGCGCTGGCCTTGCGCCGCAAGCGCCGCCTCGATTTCCGCGAGCGGGGTGCCGGCAAGGGCGACCATGGTCAGCGCGCCGGGCTCGTAAAGCGTGATGCCGGTCAGGCCCTGCGTCGTCAGCGCCGTGCCGGGGCCGGGCGCGCCTCGCGTGCCGCCGCCCCGGACGGAGAGCGGGCCGGTCGCGCCGCGGATCGCCTCGGCGAGCGCGTCTTCGCTGTCGGGGCGGATCATGGCGCCCCTCGAGACGCAAGGTCAGGCGGGAGCGGCCGGCCCGTCAGTCCAGCGCGGCGATGCAGCGGGTGCCGGCCGGCAGTCCGGGCAGCACGTTGCTGATGCGAAAGCTCTGTCCGGCTGCGAGTGCCGGCAGGGTCACAAAGCCGGAATAGGGCGTGCCGGGCACGGACCATTTCACGAATGTGCCCGCCTCGGTCGGGCCAACGGCGCGGACGAGGCGGATGTCGTTCGGAAACTCGACCGGCGTGCCGGAGACGGAGCAGTTGAAGTTCTTCGAGGTGATCTGCGGCGCGCCGGAACCGGCCGGACCGGGATCCCGGGCAGGACCGGCGACAAAGTCGGCGCCCGCCGTGGAGGTCAGCGCTATGGCCGCCAGCGCGGCGAAGAGGACGGGACGAAGCATCGCAGTCTCCTTTCACGGGCCGAGGGCGGGAGGATCCGCCCGCGTCGAAAGGTGTGTCTGCCTGCGCGTATGAAAGGTTCAGTCTGGGCCGGAGCTTCAGAGCATGGTGGCCGTGCAGTTCGTTCCCGGCGGCACCGGGCGGATGAGCGGCGTGAAGACATGGTTCTGGCCGACGGAAAGCGCCGGAAGCGTCGCGACGCCGATGCCCGATCCCTGCACGTCCCACTTGACCCTGGTTCCCGCCGGCACCGCTCCGCTGGTCGAGAAGATGTGGACGCTGCCCCAGGCCGGCGCCGGCGCCGGTGTGACGATGCACTGAAAGTCGATCGTACCGGCCGTCCTGCGGCCGAACGCGGACGCGTGGTCGGCGGCCACGGCGATGGCGGCCACGGCCAGGGCGATCGTGAACGGGATGCGGATCATGTCGGCCCCCTTCCGCGCCGAGGCGGACCAGATGCCCCCCGGATTCAGAAAGTAGGTCCGCCGAAGGGTTACCAAGGTTCAAATCCGCGCCAGCCGGGCCGGACGCCATGGACGTACGCTCAGGCGACATGACGCCGCCGGCTTTCGGTCGCGGCGAGGGGGAAGACCTTCGCCGGGTTGAGGAGCCACCCCGGGTCGAAGACGTCCTTGACCGCCAGTTGCGCCTCGAGGTCGGCCGGGGCGTACTGCGCCACCATCAGATCGCGCTTCTCGATGCCGACGCCGTGCTCGCCGGTCAGGCAGCCGCCGACCTCGACGCATAGGCGCAGGATGTCGGCGCCCATCGCCTCGCATTTCTCCAGCTCGCCCGGCGCATTGGCGTTGTAGAGGATCAGCGGGTGCATGTTGCCGTCGCCGGCATGGAAGACGTTGGCGACGTCGAGCCCGTAGTCCCTTGAAATCTCGCCGATGCGGCGCAGCACCTCGGGGAGCGCGGTGACCGGGATCGTGCCGTCGAGGCACATGTAGTCGTTGATCTGGCCGACCGCGCCGAAGGCCGACTTGCGGCCCAGCCAGATCTTCCTCGATTCCTCCTCGGACCCGCTTTCTCGGAACTCGACCGGATCGTGCTTCATCGCGATCTGCCGGATGAGGCCGAGCTGTTCGTCGATCTCGGCCTCGGAGCCCTCCACCTCGACGATCAGCAGCGCCTCGCAGTCGGGATAGCCGGCATGGGCGAAGTCTTCGCAGACGCGGATGCAGGGGCGGTCCATGAATTCGATGGCGACGGGCAGGACGCCGGCCTTGATGATGTCCGAGACGCAGGCGCCCGCCACCTCGTTGGCGTTGAAGCCGATCAGGACGGGACGCGCGCCTTCCGGCTTGGGCAGGATACGCAGCGTCGCCTCGGTGACGACGCCGAGCTGGCCTTCGGACCCACAGATGACGCCGAGGAGGTCGAGGCCCGGCGCGTCGAGCCAGGGCCCGCCGATCTCGACCACGGTGCCGTCCATCCGGACCAGCGTGACGCCGAGGAGGTTGTTGGTGGTGACGCCGTATTTCAGGCAATGCGCCCCGCCCGAGTTCATCGCGATGTTCCCCGCGATGGCGCAGGCAAGCTGCGACGAGGGGTCGGGGGCATAGAAGAAGCCCTCGGCCTCGACCGCGCCGGTGACCGAGAGATTGGTGCGCCCGGCCTCGACCCGGATGAAGCGGTTCGCGTAGTCGGTTTCCAGGACCGCGTTCATCCGCGCGATGCCGAGGATCACCGCATCTGCCGTCGGCAGCGCGCCTCCGGCGAGCGATGTGCCGGACCCGCGCGGCACGACCGGTACGCCTTCCTCGTGGCAGACCTTCAGCGCCGCCGCCACCTCGGCGGTCGAGCGCGGCAGAACGGCCGCAAGCGGCGGGCAGCGATAGGCGGTCAGCGCGTCGCATTCGTAGGCGCGCGTCTCGGCCGGATCGTCGATCACCGCGTCGGCCGGCAGGACCGCGCGCAGCCGCTCGACGATCCGGGCCTTGCGGGCCAGGACAGACGGGTCGGGCAACGGCATGTCCATCGTAAACTCCTGAATTGGTCAGAAATTATAACCAATTTTCGCGCAAGGCAAGGATTTCCTGACCTAAGGTCAGGCCCTGCGCTCGCGGTTTCCCTTGCTCCATGACCGGCGATGCGCGAGCTTGCCGCCACGGGGCACGACTGATTTGGAGGAGCCAGAGTATGAAGACTTTTGTCACGGCAACAACCCTTGGCCTGCTTTCGGTGCTGGCCGCTGCCCCCGCATTCGCCCAGGGACAGACAGCCGGGCGGCCGCCCCAGGCGAACGGCGCCTGCGGCCAGACCGTCGCGCTGTCCTATACCCTGGCCCTGCCCATCGACAGCTCGCCCGTCGCGCCCCTGGCGTTGAACATCGTGCGGGGCGAGCCGCTCTACCTTGAATTTCAGCTGGGTGCACCGACCAGGCTGGTGGCGCGGACAACGTCCGAGAACACCAATACCGACCCGTTCCTGACCGTCTATGACTCGCGTGGCGGCGTTGTCGGAAGCGACGACGATTCGGCCGGCGGCTACGATTCGATGGTCGATCTGGAGCTGAACACCGGCACCTACTGCGTCCAGGTCCGGCCGCTGACAGGCTCGGAAGAAGCACCGACCTTGACCACGCTGACGCTGGCGACCGGGGACGCCGCGGCCGATCTTGCGGCCACCGCGACCACCAGCAGCGGCGGTTCGGACGTGAATTACGCCGAGCTCTGCACCGATCCGGCGCTGACCCAGGATTTCGGCCGCGACATCGGCACCGGCATGGGCCCGGTGTCGCTGAGCGCGTCCGTCGCGCCGGGGTCTCGCCAGGACTGGCGGCTTACCGTATCGGGCGACCTGCCGCTCCAGATCGACGGCGCGAGCCCCGACTTCGACACCGTGCTGACGCTGGTCGATGCGAACGGCAGCTATGTCGCCGACAATGACGACGGGCCGAACGGAACCGACAGCCAGATCGTCACCCGGCTGGGCGCCGGAACCTACTGCCTCAGCCTCACCGGCTATGACGGTGGTGGCGGTGCGGCGACCCTGACGGTGAGCGACCAGGTGGCGAACCCGCCGGCGGGCCCGATCAACACCGCCTGTACCGATCCGTCGATCACCCAGGACTTCGGTTTCCCGATCGCGCCGGGGATGGGCACCCAGTCTATGCCCTTCAACGTCGCGGCGAACTCGCGTTCGGACTGGCGGATCAACGTCACCGCACCGGTCGAGGTGCAGATGGACAGCCGCAGCACTTGGTTCGACACGGTCATGACGCTGGTCGACACGAACGGCAACGTGATCGAGGAGAACGATGACGGCCCGCTGAACACCGACAGCCGGATCACCCGCACGCTCCAGCCCGGCAGCTATTG
>JBNLCA010000195.1:0-7915 GCA_050303575.1 Paracoccaceae bacterium | reverse complement strand
CGGCGTTCTCGACCTGCTCGGGCGTGCCGCCAAGCACGGCGGCCAGCCCGGCGGCGGCCATCGCGGCGGCCGAGCCGACCTCGGCCTGGCAGCCGCATTCCGCCCCCGAGATCGAGGCGTTTTTCTTGACGAGGCCGCCCACCGCGGCGGCAGTCAGTAGAAACTCGCCGACCTGGGACAGGGATGCGCCCGGCACATGGTCGAGCCAGTAGCGGATCACCGCCGGGACCACCCCGGCCGCCCCGTTCGTCGGCGCTGTGACGACCTGTCCGCCGGCGGCGTTCTCCTCGTTCACCGCCATCGCGTAGGTCGACATCCAGTCGTTGATGACGTGCGGCGCCGTCAGGTTCAGCCCGCGCTCGGCCAGGAGCTTTTCGTGGATGCCGCGCGCCCGGCGGCGGACGCCAAGCCCGCCCGGCAAGGTCCCCTCGGCGGCAAGGCCCCGGTCGATGCAGGCGGCCATGACCGCCCAGATCCGCTCGAGGCCGGCCTTCAGCTCGTCCGGTCCGCGCTGGGTCAGTTCGTTCCGCCGCTTCATCTCGGCAATGGAAAGCCCCGAGCGCGCGGCCATCGCCACCATCTCGGCGGCGGTCTTGAACGGGAAAGGCACGACGGGGCCCGGCGGCTCGCGCCCGCCCTTCGCGGCATCAAGTTCGGCCTCGGTCAGGACGAAGCCGCCGCCGATGGAGTAGTAGGTCTCCTGCAGGATCACGTCGCCCTGCGCGTCGGTCGCCATCAGCACCATGCCGTTGGCATGGCCGGGCAAGGCGCGGTCGTAGTCGAAGACGAGGTCGGTCTTCGGATCGAAGGCCAGTTCGCCCAGCCCCTCGGGCGCGATGTGACCATGCGCCCGGATCGCCGCCAGAGTCGCCTCGGCCTTGCCGGCCTCGTAGGTCTCGGGGTGGAAGCCGGCGAGGCCGAGGATCGTCGCCCGGTCGGTCGCGTGGCCGACCCCGGTGAAGGCAAGCGAGCCGTGGAGCGACGCCTTCAGACCGCGCGCCTGGAACGGCGAGGCACGCAGGGCGTCGAGGAACCGCGCGGCGGCCACCATCGGCCCCATCGTGTGCGACGAGGACGGTCCGACGCCGACCTTGAACATTTCGAAGACGCTGACGAACATGGTGCCTCCGCCTTCCCCGATACGGCCGCGCGACCGGCCGCGGGGGAATGAAAGCGACGTTGTGCGCGTAAATCGCGCAAATGGCGACCCAAGCCTGTCATAATTCTGCCTCGCGCAGGGGGACTTTCTTGCCTATAACGGCGCCCACGATCCTCGGAGACGACGCATGAGCAACGACCTTTCTCCCATCGACAAGGCGAAGTATCTCGCCGCGCGGAAGTCGGTCTCGTTCATCGAGAACGGGATGCGGATCGGTCTCGGCACCGGCTCGACGGCGGCCTGGATGCTGCGCTGCCTGGCGGAACGGATTCGCGAGGAAGGGCTGCGCATCACCGGCGTTCCGACGTCACGTCAGGCGGGCGAGATGGCGCGCGAGTTGGGCATCCCGCTCATCTCGCTCGACGAGGCGCGCTGGCTCGACCTGACCATCGACGGCGCCGACGAGTTCGACCCGGACCTGTGCCTGATCAAGGGCGGCGGCGGCGCGCTCCTGCACGAGAAGATCGTGGCGACGGCGTCTGACCAGATGATCGTCATCGCGGACGCGGCCAAGGAAGTGGCGACGCTGGGCGCCTTTCCCCTGCCGGTCGAGGTGATCCCCTTCGGCTGGCAGACCACCAAGGCGCTGATCGAGGAGGCGCTGATCAACATCGACGTCCTGGGCCGCCACGTGAAGCTGCGCCGGCGCCGCGACCAGGTCGTCCGCACCGACGAGGGCAACATCATCCTCGACCTGGAACTCAAGCGGATCGGAAATCCCCGGCAGCTCTCGCTGATGCTGAACCAGATCCCGGGCGTCGTCGAGAACGGGCTTTTCATCGACATCTGCGACATGGTGATCATCGGCCACGGCGACGGCCGGGTCGAGGTGCGCGACATTTCGGACGGCGCCTTCAGCGAGGAAAAGCCCAAGGTCGCCGAGGATGACGACGACAACATCTTCGCAGATCTGCCGGAATGATCTCTTGACCACCTTCGACTACGACCTCTTCGTCATCGGCGGCGGTTCCGGAGGCGTTCGCGCCGCCCGGCTGGCCTCGGCCGAGGCGGGCGCGCGGGTCGGGCTGGCCGAGGAATACCGGATGGGCGGCACCTGCGTCATCCGGGGCTGCGTGCCGAAGAAGCTGATGGTCTTCGCCTCGTCCTACAGCTCGCTCCTGTCCGAGGCGCGAGATTACGGCTGGTCGGTCGAAGGCGGGACGTTCGACTGGCCGAAGTTTCGGCAAAGGCTGGATACCGAGCTGACGCGCCTGGAGAATGCCTACCGCAACACCCTGGCCAAGGCGGGCGTGACGATCCACGACGCGCGGGCCGAACTCGAGGATCCGCACACCGTGCGGCTGTCGACCGGCGAGACGTTCAGGGCCAAGCACATCCTGATCGCGACCGGCGGCCGGCCGCAGGTGCCCGAGCGCGAGAACGCGCATCTGGGCATGACCTCGAACGACGTCTTCCTGATGGACGAACTTCCCCGCTCGATGCTGATTGTCGGCGGCGGCTATATCGCGTCGGAGATGGCCTGCATCCTGAACGGGCTCGGCGTCGAGGTGACGCAATTCTACCGCGGCGCCCAGATCCTGCGCGGCTTCGACGAGGAGGCGCGCGGCCATATCGCCGAGATCATGATCGAGAGCGGCATCCAGCTGAAGCTGGGCACCGATGTTCTGGAAGTGAAAGAAGAGGGCCACCAGGTCTGGGTCAAGGGCAGCGACGGGTCGGAAAAGTCCTATGACGAGGTCCTGTGGGCCACTGGCCGGGTGCCCAACACCGACGGCATGGGCCTCGACAAGGCCGGGGTGAAGATCGGTCGCCGTGGCGAGGTCGTCGTCGATGACTACAGCCAGACCAACATCCCCTCGATCTACGCCGTGGGCGACGTGACGGGCCGGCTGCAGCTGACCCCGGTGGCGATCCGCGAGGGCGCGGCCTTCGTCGACACGGTCTTTCACGGCAAGCCGACCGCCTTCTCGCACGAGATGATCCCCGGCGCGGTCTTCACCCAGCCCGAATACGGCTATGTCGGCATGACCGAGGAACAGGCCCGCGACGCCGAGCCGATCGAGGTCTACTGCACCTCGTTCCGGGCCATGCGGACGGCCTTCATCGACCGGCCCGAGCGGGTGATGATGAAGCTCATCGTCAGTCAGGCCAGCCGCAAGGTGCTGGGCTGCCACATCGTCGCGCCCGAGGCCGGCGAGATGATCCAGCTTGCCGCCATCGCCATCCGGATGGGGGCGACGAAAGAGGAGTTCGACGCCACCTGCGCGGTGCATCCGACCATGGCGGAAGAGCTGGTCACCATGAAGTCGCCGGTGCGCACGGCTTGATTTCTTGGGCAAAACGTCCAATTAGCACTGTGACTTGGGAAAAGAAGGCGGAAAGCTATATGGCTGGTAACAGTGGCGGCCCATGGGGCGGAGGCGGCTCGGGCGGCGGGGATGACGAAGACGATCGTCCGCGCGGCGGGCGCAGACCGGGCGAAGGTCAGGGCATCCCCGAAATCGACGAGCTGATGAAAAAGGGCCAGGAACGCCTGCGCGTGCTGATGGGCGGCAAGGGCGGCGGACGCCCGAACGGCCCGCAGGGAGACGGTGGCGGCGGCTTCGAGATCAACCGCTCGATGATCGGCCTCGGCGTCCTCGGCGCCGTGGCGATCTGGGCCTTCGCGTCCTTCTACACGGTCAGGCCGGAAGAACAGTCGGTCGAGCTTTTCCTTGGCGAGTTCTCGGCTGTCGGCAATCCGGGCCTGAACTTCGCGCCCTGGCCGGTCGTCAGCTACGAGATCGTGCAGGTCACGCGCGAGAATCTCGAGGATATCGGCATGTCGGGCAACCGCTCGGACAACGGGCTGATGCTGACGACCGATGCCAACATCGTCGACATCGACTTCCAGGTCGTTTGGAACGTCAGCGATCCGACGAAGTACCTGTTCAACATCCGCGATCCCGAAGTGACGGTACGCGCCGTCTCCGAGGCCGCGATGCGCGAGGTGATCGCGGAATCCGAACTCGCGCCGATCCTGAACCGCGACCGCGGCGTGATCGCCGACCGGGTCACGGCCTCGATCCAGGAAACGCTCGACACGTACGACAGCGGCATCCGCATCGTCCGCGTCAACCTCCAGCGCGCGGACCCGCCGACCGAGGTGATCGACGCCTTCCGCCAGGTCCAGGCGGCCGAGCAGGAGCGCGACCGGCTGGAACGCCAGGCGGACGCCTATGCCAATACGGTGCTGGCCGGGGCGCGCGGTGAAGCCGCGCAGATCCTAGAGCAGGCCGAAGGCTACCGGGCGCGTGTCGTCAACGAGGCCGAGGGTGAGGCGAGCCGCTTCCTCGCGGTCCTGACCGAATACAGGAACGCGCCGGAAGTTACCCGCAAGCGCCTCTATATCGAGACGATCGAGCAGGTGCTGGGCGGTGTGCCGAAGATCCTGCTCGACCCGTCGGTCGCCGGGGCCGACGGCAGCCAGGGCGTCGTGCCCTACCTGCCCCTGAACGAGCTCGTGCCGCGGCCGGGCGCTTCCGCGCCTGCCACCACCGGAACGACGGGGAACTGAGCCATGAAGAAATCCATCTACATCCTCCCCGTCCTCGTCCTGCTGATCGCCGCGGGCCTTTCGTCGATCTTCATCGTCGATGAGCGCGAGAAGGCGCTGGTCCTCCAGTTCGGCCAGATCAAGGCCGTCAAGGAAGAGCCGGGCCTGGGCTTCAAGATCCCGCTGATCCAGGAAGTCGTGAAGTACGACGACCGGATCCTCTCGCTCGACACAGACGAGATCGAGGTGACGCCGTCCGACGACCGCCGGCTCGTGGTCGACGCGTTCGCGCGTTACCGCATCGCAAACGTCGTGGCCTTCCGCCAGGCGGTCGGCGTCGGCGGCATTCCGGCGGCCGAGGCGCGGCTGAATTCGATCCTGAACGCCCAGATCCGCGAGGTGCTGGGTTCGGAATCGGTGACGTCGGACACGATCCTTTCGCCCGACCGGCGGCTTTTGATGAACCGTATCCGCGACCAGGCGCGCACCAGTGCCCTCGCCTTGGGGCTCGACATCGTCGACGTGCGGCTGAAAGCGACGAACCTGCCCGAGCAGAACCTCGAGGCCACCTTCGCCCGGATGCGCGCCGAGCGCGAGCGCGAGGCCGCCGATGAGATCGCCCGCGGTAACGAGGCCGCCCAGCGCGTCCGCGCCCAGGCCGACCGGACCGTGGTCGAGCTGGTCTCGGACGCCAACCGGCAGGCCGAGATCACCCGAGGCGAGGCCGACGCAAGGCGCAACGCGATCTATGCCGACGCTTTCGGACAGGACGAGGAGTTCTTCGAGTTCTACCGCTCGCTCACCGCTTACACGCGGGCGCTCCAGGGCTCGACGTCGACCATGGTGATGACACCCGACAGCGAGTTCTTCGACTATCTCGACAACCCGAACGGCGCTTCCGCGGCGCCTGCGGCCCCGTCCGCGACACCGGGCGGGCCGTGATCGGTACGGTGATACACGCCATCGGGCTGGTGCTCGTGGTCGAGGGGCTGGTGCTTGCACTGGCCCCTTCGCGTTTCGAGGAGGTCCTGGCCTACCTCGCCTCGCTGGGACCCGAGACCCGGCGGATCATCGGCTTTTTCGCGCTGGTCGGCGGCGTTGCGCTGCTGACCCTTGCCGGAAGCCTTGGCGCCTGAGACACTGGCGATAACGGTCACGTCGAAGTGAGGGACCGACGCCGGGCTTTGCCTCGCCCGTTGTTGCGCCTATGTTCCGAAGTGACGAAGCGGGCCGTGCCCCGGCCCCTGACGTGGAGGAGTTCGCCCGTGCAATCCAAGGTAATCGCCCAAACGCGCCCCGGTATCCCCGCCCAGGTGACCGCCGCGCTCTGGGCGCTC
Organism: Paracoccaceae bacterium; assembly: GCA_050303575.1. Classification (GTDB taxonomy): domain Bacteria; phylum Pseudomonadota; class Alphaproteobacteria; order Rhodobacterales; family Rhodobacteraceae; genus JBNLCA01. The sequence continues at coordinate 1,923 of JBNLCA010000195.1, read as the reverse complement.
GTGATCGGTCTCATCGTGACGCTGGCCCAGATCGTGCCCTCGCAGGCGCGGGCCGCTCCGGAAAGCTTCGCCGATCTCGCGGACCTTGTCAGCCCTTCGGTGGTCAACATCACCACCTCGACGATGGTCGAACGTCCCAGCTTCGGCGTCCCGCCGGGCATGGAGGGCACGCCCTTCGACGATTTCTTCCGCGAGTTCGGCCCGCCGGGCGAAGGCGCCCCGGCCCCCGACCTCGGCCCCCAGCGCAGCCAGGCGCTGGGCTCGGGCTTCGTCATCTCGGAAGACGGCTACATCGTGACCAACAACCACGTCATCGAGGGCGCCGACGAGATCGAGATCGAGTTCTTCTCGCGCGACCGGCTGCCGGCCAAGGTGATCGGCACGGACCCCAACACCGACATTGCGCTTCTGAAGGTGGAAAGCGACGAGCCGCTGCCGTTCGTGAGCTTCGGTGACAGCAACAAGATGCGCGTCGGCGACTGGGTCATGGCGATGGGCAACCCGCTGGGCCAGGGCTTCTCGGTCTCGGCCGGCATTGTCTCGGCCCGCAACCGCGAGCTTTCGGGCACCTACGACGATTACATCCAGACCGATGCCGCCATCAACCGGGGCAACTCGGGCGGTCCTCTCTTCAACATGGACGGCGAAGTGATCGGGGTGAACACCGCGATCCTGTCGCCCAACGGCGGCTCGATCGGCATCGGCTTCTCGATGGCATCGAACGTGGTCACCGACGTCGTCACCCAGCTGCGCGACTTCGGCGAGACACGGCGCGGCTGGCTCGGCGTGCGCATCCAGGATGTCAGCCCCGACGTCGCCGAGGCGATCGGCCTTGACCCGGCGAAAGGCGCACTCGTCACCGAGGTATTCGACGACGGCCCGTCCAAGGCCGCCGGGATCGAACAGGGCGACGTGATCCTGTCGTTCGACGGCACCGAGGTCGCCACGACGCGCGAGCTTGTCCGCAAGGTCGCCGCGACGGCGGTCGGCAAGGAAGTCCCCGTCGTCATCTTCCGCGACGGCCAGACCCAGACGCTGGCCATCACGCTCGGCCGCCGCGAGGACGCCGAGAACGCGCTGCCGGCCTCGGCCGAAAGCGTGGCGCCCGATGCCGAGCTTCTGGGCATGACGGTCGCGGTCCTGACCGACGAGCTGAAGGGGACTATGGGCCTGCCCGACAGCGCCGACGGCCTCGTCGTCACCGCCGTCGATCCGTCCAGCGACGCGGCCGACAAGGACGTGCAGGTCGGCGACATCATCTCGGAAGCCGGCCAGCAGCCGGTCGCCACGCCCGCGGACCTCGAGGCCCGCATCACCGAGGCGCGCGAGGCCGGGCGAAAGTCTCTCCTGCTGCTCCTGCGCCGCGACGGCAACCCTCGCTTCGTGGCTCTGACGATCGAGGAGTGATCCCGCTGAACTTTTTGGAAAGGGCGCCTCCGGGCGCCCTTTTTCAAGGGCGGATCAGCGGACCAGGGCCGGCTGACGGAATTCCGCTGTCACCCGGTCTCCAGCTTCATCCCGAAGCGAGGCCCTCGCGGCGGACGCGCCTCGAACCCCGTCGCAAGATGGGCCGACTGTGCCACCAACACGCGCCGGCACGGAGTTTCGTCGAGCAGGTTGCGCGCCATAGGCGCCGGGTCCACTTGTGCCGCGTCGCCATGATGCGCGGCCAGCGCGGGGAGGTCCTCGGCGGCAACGGGCCGTATCGTCAAATCTGCTTTCAATTTCTAGCTCCTTCCGCCGCAGGAGCGCCCGGAATGCAAAAGCCGCCCCGCGGCGGCATTCGTGGACATGTCCTCGCTCCGCCGGTCCGTCAGGAACGGACGTGATAGCGGCGCACGAAGACGGGGCCGATTTCCATGACCCGCCCCTAAGATCCCGCGTCTGGCGGGTCAATCTCCAGGCGAAACTCGGGGTCGGCCA
>JBNLCA010000194.1:0-4545 GCA_050303575.1 Paracoccaceae bacterium | reverse complement strand
ATGCCCGACCCCGCGACGATGGACCCTGCCGCGATGGAGGCCGCCGCCAAGCAGATGGGTGCCCAGCTGCCGCCCGGCATGGGCCTGGGCAAGGGCATGCAGCTGCCGCCGGGGCTCTCGGGCCTCTCGGGCTTCGGAAAGAAGAAGTGACCGGGACGACCGTCCATATCCCGACGCTCGAGACCGAGCGCCTCAGGCTTCGCGCGCCGATGCCGGGCGACTTCGAGGCCTATGCCGCCTTCCGCGCCTCGGAGCGCGCGCGTGTTCTGGGCGGCCCGAACAGCCGGACCGAAGCCTTCCAAATGTTCTGCGGCCTGGTCGGCCACTGGCACCTTCGCGGCTTCGGCCGCTGGCTGGTCGCCGACCTTGCGACGGACGAGCCCCTCGGAATCGTCGGCCTCTACTACCCCGAGGACTGGCCCGAGCCCGAAATCGGCTGGTCGGTCTTCGGCAGCGCCGAGGGCCGTGGCGTTGCTTACGAGGCGGCCACGGCGACCCGCGCCTATGCCTACGACACGCTCGGCTGGTCCACGGTGGCGAGCATGATCGTTCCCGGGAACACCCGGTCCGAAGCATTGGCCGAACGGATGGGCGCCCGGATTGAAAGCCAGATCCCGCACCCGCTGCACGGGGCCTTGAACATCTGGCGCCACCTCGGCCCCGAGGCCGAGCGATGACCGCGCCGACGCTGACCACCGAGCGGCTGATCCTGCGTCCGCAGCGGCACGAAGACTTCTCCGCCTTCGCCGATCTCTTCGCGGGCGAGCGGTCGCGCTTCATGGACGGCCCATTGGAACGCTGGCAGGTCTGGGACCGGTTCGCCGCCGAGACCGGAAGCTGGTCCCTCGTGGGCTGCGGCAGCTGGTCGGTCGACCTGAGGGACGGCACGCTTGTCGGACAGGTCGGCGTCAACAGGCCGGACTATTTCCCCGAGCACGAGATCGGCTGGCTGCTCTACGACGGTCACGAGGGCAAGGGCTACGCCACCGAGGCCGCGCGCGCCGCAATGGGCTGGGCCTTCGGGCCGTTCAGCCTGAACACGCTCGTCAGCTACGTCGACCCGCCGAACGCCGCCTCGGTCCGCGTCGCCGAGCGGCTGGGCGGTGTGCTGGATCCCCGTGCCCCGCGCCCCAGCGAAGGCGACCTCGTCTACCGTTATGCGAGGGCGGCATGATCGCGCCGACCCTTCTCACCGAACGCCTCGTCCTCAGGATGCCTCAGCTTGCGGACTTCGAGCGCTGGGCCGAGTTCTTCGCCTCGGACCGTTCGGTCCACGAGGGCGGACCGCACAACCGCATCGACGCCTGGCATGTCTGGGCCGCCGACGTGGCCTGCTGGCACCTGAGGGGCTACGGCGCCTTCGGCATCGACGACCGGGCGACCGGTGCCTACCTCGGCGAGGTCGGCATCTACCATCCCGAGGGCTTCCCCGAGCCCGAACTCGGCTGGTTCATCGTCCCCGAGGCCGAGGGCAACGGCTATGCCGCAGAAGCCGCGCAGGCGGTCAAGGCGTGGGCCCGGACGAGTTTCGGCTGGGACCGTCTCGTCTCGATCATCGAGCCCGCGAACCAGCGGTCCATCGCCACGGCGCTCAGGATCGGCGGCGTCCTCGATCCCGCCCTACCCGGCTGCGATCCCGGCGACGTGGTGATCCGGCACGATCTCGTGCCGACAAAGGGAGCTGTGGCATGACGCACTTCTCCGCTGCGCCTGACCTCCTGACCGACCGGCTGACCCTTGGTCCCGCCAATGTCGACCACGCCGAGGCCTTCATCGCCTTCTGCGCCACCGACGCCTCGCGCTTCATCGGCGGCCCGGTCGATCGCGGGGACGGCTGGGACAGCGTCGCCATCGCCGCCGGCCAGTGGGTGCTGCGCAGCCACGGCCATTTCTGGCTGACCGAGCGCGCCTCGGGCGCGCCCGTGGGCCGCGTCGGCATCCACCACCCCGACCGGCGCGACGAGCCGGAATTGAGCTGGGTCATCTACCCCGCCCACCAGCGCAAGGGCTTTGCCACCGAGGCCGCCCGGCGGGTCCGCGACTGGGCCTACCGCGATGCCGGGCTCGGCCCCCTGATGAGCGTCATCGACGAGGCGAACGCCGCGTCGATCCGCGTTGCCGAGCATCTGGGCGCCCGCCGCGAAGCGCCGTTCCCGAACGAGGCCGGCAAACCGCTCACCCGCTGGCGCCATCCCGGAGCGGAGGCGCTGCAATGACCCCGCATCTGGCCGGCACCCCAGTCCTTCGGACCGAACGCCTGACCCTGCGCGCCCCGGCGATGCGCGACTGGGACGCGTGGCGCGCCTTCGTGGTCGATGACGACCGCGCCCGCTTCATCCGCGGCGACGAGACGGACGAGGGCAAGGCCTGGCGCGCATTCGGCCACGTCGTCGGCATGTGGGCGCTGAGGGGCTACGGCTCGTTCGTCTTCACGCGGACTGGCGAGGATCTCGCGCTCGGCATGACCGGGCCGTGGCACCCGATGGAATGGCCCGAACGCGAGATCGGCTGGACGGTCTGGTCGGCCGAGGCCGAGGGCAAGGGCTACGCGTTCGAGGCGGCTGCGGCGGCCCGAACCTATGCCTTCCGCGACCTCGGCTGGGACACCGCGGTCAGCTACATCCATCCCGAGAACGCCCGCTCGATCGCGCTTGCCGAACGTCTCGGGGCCACGCTCGACGCGGACGCGCCGCACCCCGGCACCGGCCCCGCGCTGGTCTACCGTCACCCCCGGCCGGAGGTGCTGTCATGACCGCGCTTCGTCCCTGGGAGCGGCCGGTGACCGGTCCGACGTCGGCCATCGCCGGCGGCATCGCGGCACTGGTGCCGGTGATCGAAACCGAACGGCTGATCCTGCGCGCCCCGCGGATCGAGGATTTCCCGATCTACGCGCGTTTCATGCAGGACGAGCCCGGAGCGCTGTCGCCTGACGCGGGCGCGGACGAGGCCGCCTGGCTCGACTTCTGCCAGCTGGTTGCCGGATGGCCTCTGCGCGGCTTCGGCCCCTGGACGATGGAGACGCGCTTCAATGGCGATCCGGTGGGGGCCATCGTCTTCAACCACGAGTTCGGCGATCCCGAGCCCGAGATCGGCTGGGCCCTGACCCGCGAGGCCGAGGGAATGGGCTACGCCACCGAGGGCGCCCGCGCCGCCCGCACGCACATCTTCGGCGCGATGCGGTTCGCCACGCTTGTCAGCTACATCGACCCGGCAAACGCGCGGTCCATCGCCGTCGCCGAACGGCTCGGCGCCCGCCGCGACCCCGAGGCCGAGGCGCAGCTCGACGACTGCCTCATCTACCGCCACCCGGCAGAGGTTCAATCATGATCGCCCCGCGGCTCAACACCGAACGGCTCAGCCTCAGGCGGCCGGCGATGGAAGACTTTCCGGTTTACGCGGCGTTCCTTGCCGGCAAGCGCTCGATCTTCATGGGCGGCCCCTTGCCCGAGCGGCGCGCCTGGAGCTGGTTCTGCAACGACGTCGCGCAATGGACGCTTCTCGGCATCGGCGGGCTAATCATCGTGCGCCGTGACGAGGACACGCCGATCGGCCAGGTCGCGGTCTGCCACGGACCGATCTTCCCCGAACCGGAACTCGGCTGGTTCCTGTTCGACGGGCACGAGGGCAAGGGCTACGCCACCGAGGCCGCCCGCGCGATGCGCAACTGGGCGTTCCGGCGGCGCGGGCTGACCTCGCTCGTCAGCTACATCGACCCCGAGAACGCCGCGTCGATCGCCGTTGCCGAGCGCCTTGGCGCCGCCCGAGACCCGGGCGCCGCCACCCCGTTCGACGAGCCGACGCTCGTCTTCCGCCACCAACCGGAGGCCGCATGATGACCGACGCCACCCAACGCGCCGCGGCGCTTCTGAAGGAACATCGCGAGTCGATCGACCGGCTCGACGCGATCCTGGTCTTCACGCTGGCCGAGCGGTTCAAGCACACCCAGGGCGTCGGCCGGCTGAAGGCCGAGCACGACTTGCCGCCGTCCGATCCGGCGCGCGAGGCACAGCAGATCGAACGGCTGGAGAAGCTTGCCGTCGAGGCCGACCTCGACCCGGAATTCGCCAGGAAATTCCTGAACTTCGTCATCAGCGAAGTGATCAGGCACCACGAAAGACTTCAGAAATGACGGGCGCTCTGCCCGTCCCACGCCATATCCAAAGGAGAAACTGACATGGCCATGAAGATCCGTCTCGCCCGCGGGGGCTCGAAGAAGCGCCCGTTCTACTCGATCGTCGCCGCCGACAGCCGGATGCCCCGGGACGGCCGCTTCCTCGAGAAGCTCGGGACCTACAACCCGCTCCTGCCCAAGGACAGCGAAGAGCGCGTCAAGATGGACATGGAGCGCGTGCAGCACTGGCTGTCGAAAGGCGCCCAGCCAACCGACCGGATCCAGCGCATGCTGGAAGCCGCCGGCGTCCTGACCAAGAAGGAGCGCTCGAACCCGAACAAGGGCACCCCGGGCAAGGCCGCGCAGGAGCGTGCAGCCGCCAAGGCCGAGAAGGAAGCCGCCGCGAACGCGCCAGCCGAGGAACCGGCTGTCGA
>JBNLCA010000193.1:0-8943 GCA_050303575.1 Paracoccaceae bacterium | reverse complement strand
CCCTACGTCCTCGTCTCGCCCGACCGGATCGACCTCGTCCCCGGCGGCCTGACGCGGGTGGCGCTCAAGAAGGACTCGCTCGTGGTGAACTCGTCCCAGGGCGGGGGCACCAAGGATACCTGGGTGCTGGAGGACTGATGCTCGGCAAGACCGCGGGAGGATTGTTCTGGATGTTCCGCTATCTCGAGCGGAGCGAGAACACCGCCCGGCTGATCGATGCCGGCCACCGGATGGCGCTGGTCAGGGGCGGCGACACCGCCGAGGAATGGGCTTCGGTCATCGACACCGCCGGCGCGCGCAATGCGTTCCTCGAGCGTCACGGGACGTTCGATGGCCCGTCGGTCGTCGATTTCCTTTTGCGCGAGCGCGACAACGTCTCGTCTGTCCTCGGCTCGGTCGAGGCGGCGCGGTCGAACGCGCGTCTTGTCCGCACCGCCATTACCCGCGAGGTGTGGGAGGCGGTCAACGAATGCTGGATGGCCGTCAAGGACGCGCTGAAGCGCCCGGTTCGCGAACAGGAGCTGACGCAGGTCCTTGGCCTGATCCGGCAGCAGAGCTCGCTGGTGCGGGGCGCGCTCCACGGCTCGATGCTGAGGAACGACGGCTACGACTTTGCCCGCATCGGCACGTTCCTCGAACGCGCCGACAACACCGCGCGCATCCTTGACGTCAAGTACTACGTGCTCCTGCCGTCGATCAGCCAGATCGGCTCGCCGCTCGACAACATGCAGTGGGAGACGGTCCTGCGCTCGGTCGCCGGGCAGCGGGCCTACCGATGGCTGACCGGCGGCGAGATCGCCCCCCTCGGCATCGCCGAGTTCCTCATCCTCGACAGCCGGATGCCGCGCAGCCTGAAGTTCTCGGCGCGAAAGCTGGCCGACAATCTCGACTACCTGGAAAAGGATTATGGCGTCCGCCATCCCAGCCACGACATGGTCGACGCCCTGCGCGATCGTCTGAGGGACGCGACGATCGAAGACATATTCGACGAGGGACTGCACGAATTCATCACCGGCTTCCTGTCCGACATCGCCGAACTCGGCGGCCAGATCGAGCAGGATTACAGGTTCTACGGATGACGACATGCGCCTGAGAATCCTGCACCGCACGACCTATCGCTACGAAAAGCCACTGAGCTACGGGCTCCAGGAACTGCGCCTGACCCCAAAGACGAGCCACGGCCAGAGGATCCTCGCCTGGGCGACCGCGATCGACGGCGGCATCCGCGAGGTCGAGTTCGAAGACCATCACATGAACCACGTCATGCTGATTTCGTTCGCGGGCGGAGGGCAGGAGATCACCATCTCCTGCGAGGGCGAGGTGGAGACCTCGGACAATGCCGGCGTGATCGGCCGGCACCAGGGTCATACGCCGGTCTGGCTTTTCGAACAGTCGACCGAACTGACCCGGCCCGGCCCGCTGGTCCGCAAGCTGGCGCGCAGCCTGCCCTCGGAGAACGGCGACCGGCTCGCGATGCTGCACGACCTGTCATCGCAAGTCGCCGAAACGGTCGAGTACCGCTCCGGCGAGACAGGGCCGGACACCACCGCCGAGATGGCGCTGGAGCAGGGTCACGGCGTCTGCCAGGACCATGCCCACATCTTCCTGTCTGCGGCCCGGCTTCTGGGCGTGCCGGCGCGCTATGTCTCGGGTTACCTGATGATGGACGACCGGGTGCAGCAGGACGCCACGCACGCCTGGGCCGAGGCGCATGTCGACGGGCTGGGCTGGGTCGGCTTCGACGTCTCGAACGGCATTTCGCCCGACGAACGTTACGTCAGGGTTGCGACGGGTCTCGATTACCGCGAAGCGGCCCCGGTCTCTGGGCTGAGGTTCGGCGAACACGGTGCCGAGACCCTTGCGGTCGACCTTCAGGTACAGCAGTAATCGTCGGAAGTCGTCGAGGATACCATGACCTACTGCGTCGCGCTCCGGATGGACCGGGGTCTTGTCTTCATGTCGGACACGCGAACCAACGCGGGCGTCGACAACGTTTCGGTCTTCCGCAAGATGCACCACTGGTCGGCGCCGGACCGGTTCGTCACCATCCTTTCGGCCGGAAACCTTGCCACCACGCAGGCGGTGGTCAGTCTTCTCGACGAACGGTCCAAGGCGGTGGGCGAGCGGACCTCGTCGGTCCTTGCCGAACCGTCGATGTTCCAGGTCGCGCGGCTTGTCGGCGACACGCTGAAAGAGGTGATCGCGGCCAATGCGCAGGGCGGGATGCGCGCCGATGCCTCGTTCAACGCGACGCTGATCCTGGGCGGGCAGGTGGGTGGCGGCGAGCCGCGGCTGTTCCTTGTCTATCCCGAGGGGAACTTCATCGAATCGTCGGACGACACGCCGTTCCTGCAGATTGGCGAGACAAAATACGGACGCCCGATCCTGGTGCGCGCCTTCGAGCCGTCGATGAGCTTCGAGGACGCGATCAAGCTGCTTCTGGTGTCATTCGATTCGACCATCAAGGCAAATCTCTCGGTCGGTCTTCCGATCGACTACCTGCTCTACGAGACCAATTCCTTCCAGCCGGCCCATATCGGCCGGATCAGCGCCGACGATCCCTATTTCCAGAAGATCTCGACCGGCTGGGGCGAGGCGCTGAGGCGCGCCTTCGACAGCCTCCCGCCGTTCAGGATTCCCGACTAGGCGCGGCGCTCAGCAGCCGCGTCCGACCACCATCACCCAGTTCGGGCGCCCGTTCGAGACGGCGACGCCGATTCCGTACTGGACGGCCTGGCGATGCAGGATGTTGGCGCGGTGCGGCGGCGAGTTCATCCACCAATCGACCGCGGATCCGGGGGTGCGCTGGCCCCAGGCGATGTTCTCGCCGCCGGTGCCGCAGCCGCCGCCCGACCGGTAGCGGCGGGCAAAGGTGGCGCCATTAGAACCGGTGTGCGAGCGGATGCCATGCTCGGCCATGTCGCAGGCATGGCGCTGGGCGATCTGTTGCAGTTGCGAAGACGGGGCGAGGGCGCGGAGCCCGCGGCTGCGCCGCTCGGCATTCATCACGCGCGCCACTTCGGCGACGATCTCGCCCGCGTTTCCGGGCAGGGGACAGGCGGCCATCGCGCCCGAGGCCAGGGACAGGGTTGCGGCCAGGGCCAGGGCCGCCAGACGGAACAGCATCTCTTTCTCCTCGTAACCTTCGCCCCCGCAGGGTGGATTGCCCGCAAAATGGGGCAGGGGTGAGGCCGGAATCAACCTATGGGATGGCGGTGCCGGCGGGTTCCTGCTCGACAGGCGGCCGGGTGGCGGCTAACCCTAAGCCATGCGGTACCTCCTTGTCCTTGCGGTGTTTCTCGCCTCCGGCCTTGCCGCCCGGGCGCAGGAGGAGGACGAGATCGCGTTCGCTAAAGAGTTCCTGGATCACCTGCAACTGCGATCGATCATCGAGGACCGGGAGTATTGCGGCTATTTCTTCCGCGATGCGGCGGGCCGGGTCCGGGCGACGCGTCCGGATCGCGGCAAGTACGACACCTGCCAGATGGGCAGTCCGCCGCGCGGCGTGACCCTGGTGGCGAGCTACCATACCCACGCTGCCTTCAGCCCGAACCACATCAACGAGGTTCCTTCGGTGCAGGACCTGATGGGTGACATCGACGGCAAGCTCGACGGGTACATCGCCACGCCGGGCGGGCGGCTGTGGTTCTCGGACTGGCGCGGTCGCGAGGTGCGCCAGGTCTGCGGCATCGGTTGCCTCGTGCAGGACCCCGACTATCGGCCCGGCCGTCTCTACAAGGAACGGCGGCGCTACACGCTCGACGATCTGAAGTGGCTGATGGGCGAGTAGGATCACACCGCCCTGATCCCGCGGCGCCCGGAACATGGCGACCGCTAGCCTTTCGCCGCCCGCGCGACCTCCTTCGCCAGCGCCTCGAACTCCTCGGTCCAGGCGCCCCTTGGCCGTTCCAGAACGCCCTGGCCCCGGCCAATTGCTTCGGCATAGGCGACCCGGTTGCCGAGGGTCGTGCGCGCCGTCTCGGCCGTGAGATCGGCGATGCCGCTTGCGATCTCGGCGGCCAGTCTCGTTCCCGCCCGCCCCCGGTTCATCACCACCATGACGTGGCGCCCCTCGCGCCGGGCAAGATCGAGGACGCTCTCGGTCGCCCAGAGGTCGACCTGGCTCATCGAGACCGGCACCAGCACAAGGTCGCTCTCGCGCAGGGCGGGCCTCAGGTCGGCGTCGACCTTGGGCGGCGTGTCGACGATGATCCAGTCGTAGGCCGACCGCAGTTTCTCGCATTCGTAGGCCACGCCCCATGCCGAGGCGGTCGAGAATTCCATCCCGGCCTCGCCGCGCTCGCGCCGCGCCATGTACCAGCGGCCGAGCGAGCCTTGCGGATCGCTGTCGAGAAGCGCCACGGACTGGCCGTCGCGCGCGAAGGCGACGGCGAGGTTGGCGGCGATCGTCGTCTTGCCCGAGCCGCCCTTCTGCTGGGCAAGGGTGATGACATGGCCCATGGCGTCCCCCGTGGACTGGGCCGGGGCTCCTCCCGCCAATCTCCCGGCGGTTTCAGGGCGCCGCGTTTCGCGGTCATTCGGGCCGCAGGCTAGCGCGATTCACGGCCGTGTCCAATCCACATCCGTCGCCGGCCCGATGTCGAGAAGCCCCTCGGCGAGCGGGCGGATGAGGGCGCGCGCCTCGTCCTTGGAGCCCGTAAGCCAGCGTGGCACATCCGCCGGGTCGAGAAGGACGCCCATCCGGTCATGTACCTTGGCGACATCGGCGTTCGGCTCGCAGGTCACCGTGGCGACCTGGGGCAGTTCCCGCCCGCCCGGCGCCCGCCAGACATCCGTGATCGCAGCGAAGAGAAGGGGAGCGCCGTCGCCGCGGCGGATACGCCATGCGGTCTTCTTGCGTTGCTCGCCGGTCCATTCGTACCAGCCGTCCACCGGCACCACGCCGCGGCCGGTGCCGGAGAAGGCGGACTTGTCGAAGACCGTCTCGCCGCGCGCGTTGACGATCGTCTCCATCACCGGCCGGCCGCGCGCGTTGACCCGCCCGACCGGGATGATTCCCCAGCGCATCGGAACGAACCCCTCGGCGGTCAGCACCATCACGTCCTCGCCCGGCGCCATGTTCAGGCGCTGCGGCTGGGGTGCGGGCGCGGGAACACCCAGCGTGCGGGCGATCTGGTCGAAGGGCGTGGTCAGAAACAGGCGGCCGGGCATGTCCCAAATCTGCCACGGCCCGCGCCGGGCGGGAAGGGAATCCCATGCCTTGAGGGGAATCGCCCGCTACGGCATTCTGCCGTCCGGATGGAGGAAAGTTCATGGTTTTTACGAGAAACATCTGTATCGCCGCGATGCTGATCGCACTCAGCGGTCCCGCCGGCGCCGAGGAAATCCCCGGCAGCAGCTTCGGCTACGGCAACTGGGAAGGTGCGGCCTATACGTTCACCGGCACCAACGAATTCTCGCACTGCGCCATCTCGGTCGGTTTCGTCTCGGGAGACACGCTCTATTTCGGCGTCAACCAGGATGCGACGATCACCGTGGGCGTGGCGTCGGAGAACTACAACCTCGTGGCTGACCAGAGCTTCCCGGTCGCGCTCTACGTCGACCGGAGGCAGCCTTTCTACGCCACGGCGACAGCGATCGACCGAACTTTCGCTGTGCTGACGATCGAGGATTTCCCGGCGGCGATGGATGCCTTCGGACGCGGCCGGACGCTGAGGATGGAAAGCGCGCAGGCGACCGGGAACTATGACCTGACGGGCTCGTTCCGGGCGCTCGAGGCGGCGCGGCAATGCGCGATCAACCAGCTTCAGATCGCCGCCAAGAACCCGCCGACGGTGACCAATACGCCCACCGCGCCGCAGCCCCCGGCCCAGCCCTCGTCGGGCCTGCCGCCGCCCTCGGGCGACACGTCCTACCACGGTAACTGAGGCTCAGGCGACCGAGCGCAGCGCCGCCTCGCGCACCATCCCGGCGGGCCACCGGATGAGCAGCATCGCCGGGCTCGCCACATTCTCGCGCGCCACCGTATCCGCCAGCGTCGCCAGCGTCGCGACGTGGCGGCGCTCTTCGGGGGACTGCGCCGAGGCGACGATATCGACAGGCGCCGCACCCGGGCAGCCGGCGTCGATGAGCGCACCGGCAATCGATGCGGCGGTCGATACGCCCATGTAGACGGCGAGCGTGGTGCCCGGCCTGGCATGCGCCGCCCAGTCGGTCTCGCGCCCGTCGCAGGTCTGGCCGGTCGCAAGGACCAGCGTGTCGGTCTGCCCGCGTTCGGTGAGGAAGAGGCCCGCGGCTGCCGCCGCGCCCGAAGCTGCGGTGACGCCCGGCACGATCTCGAGCGGCAGCCCGGCGGCGCGAACCGCTTCGGCTTCCTCGGCGCCGCGGGCGAAGATGCCGGGATCACCGCACTTCAGCCGCACCACCCGCTTTCCGGCCCGCGCGGCGGCGACGATGACGCCGTTGATCCGTTCCTGCGGCCAGCTGTGCGCGCCCGGCGCCTTGCCGACATAGACCCGCTCGGCATCGCGGCGGGCAAGCTCCAGAAGGCCGGGGTCGACCAGCCGGTCGTAGAAGACCACGTCGGCCTCCTGCAGCCGGCGGATGCCGCGCAGCGTGATGAGGTCAGCCGAGCCCGGACCCGCGCCGATGAGCGCGACCGAGCCCGCCTCGCTCCGTTCGCCCGCCTCGATTGCGCGCTTCATCAGGCGCGCCGCCTCGCGCTCGGCGCCGCGCGCGTGGGCGGCGCGGACGGGTCCGGAAAAGACCCACGCCCAGAAGTCGCGCCGGGCGCGGCCGGAGAAGTTTCGTGCCACCGCGTCCCGCATGCGGCCCGCAAGCGCGGCAAGCTCGCCCAGGCGCGGTTCGAGCATTCCCTCGACCGCGGTCTTGATCTGGCGTGCGAGAACCGGGGCCGTCCCCTCGGTGCCGATGGCGACGACGACCGGATCGCGATCGACGATCGAGGGCGTGATCGCGTCGCAAAGCTCGGGTCGGTCGACGACATTGACCAGCGCGCCCGCCGCCTTGGCAATGGCATGAAGCGCCGCATCCGCACCGGCACAGCCGGTGGCGATGAAGACGAGCGCGCTGCCGGTGAACAGGTCCGGCGTGACCGGCCCTGCATGATGCAGCGCCCGGCCTTGCGCGACCAGCGCCGCAAGCTCGGCGTCGAGTCCGGGCGCGGCCAGCACCAGTTCGGCCTCGGTCCGCATCACGAGCCGTGCCTTCTGTGCCGCCTGTTCGCCGCCGCCGCAGATGACGATCCGCCGGCCGGTCGTGGTCAGGAACATCGGGAAGGTCTTCATCACGTGTCTCCTATTCTGCGGCCTCGGCCCGGGTCGCGCTGGCCAGAAGCCGCGCGATCTCGGGTCGGCACGAGCCGCAGGTGATCCCGGCGCCGAGCGCCTTGCCGATTGCCTCGACACTCATCAGCCCCTGCGTCTCGATCCCCGCAAGGATCGTGTTCACCCCGACCGAGAGGCAGGCGCAGACGATCGGACCAGGGTCGGGCTGGTCGCCGCCGGGCCGACCGGCGAGGATCGAGAGATCCGTGCCGCCGATCTGCTCGGTGACGTGCGTCCGGGCGAGCGCCACCGGCTCGCGCCCGGCGAAAAGCGCCGCCCTGACGACGCCGTCCTCGACCAGTGCGACACGGGCAATGCCCCGGCGCTGGTCGAAAGCGGTGATCGCTTCCGCGCCCGGCAGACCGAAGAGCGCGCGGGCCGTCTCCTCCCAATCGACTGGTGCCTCGGCCAGCGCGATCTCGGCGCGCCAGCCGGTGCCGGACGGGGCGAGCGCCCAGTAGTCCGCGGCCGGACGGAAGCGCTCCGCCGAGGCGGCGAAGACATAGGCCGCCGCCGAGAATGGCCGGATGCGAACCCGCGCCGCCTTGGAATCCGGTTGGCCCGAGACGGGATCGACCCGCGCCGTCACCAGCGCGTCGATCCGGCCGGTCGGTGCCGTCTCGCCGGTCCAGTGGATCGGCGCGAAGACCTCGCCCCTGCGCACCCGGTCGGTCAACAGCACGCGCAGAACGGCGCGGCCATGCGGGCTTTGCACGTCGGCGAGCGTGGCGGCACGAAGACCCAGCGCCAGCGCGTCCTCGGGATGCACCTCGAGGAAAGGCTCGGCGATATGCGAGGCCAGGCGCGCCGTCCGCCCGGTCCGGGTCATCGTGTGCCATTGGTCGCGCACGCGGCCGGTGTTCAGGCGGAACGGGTAGGACGGATCCTGCGCCTCGGCCACGGTCGAGACCGGGACCATCCGGCCGCGACCGCCCGGAGTGAAGAACCGCCCGTCGCCGAAGAACCGCCCGCCCGTCCGGGCCGCACTGATCGGCCAGCGCACCGGGCGCATCGCGTCGTACTCGGCGTCAGAAAGGTCTGCGAGGGCAGATATGTCGAAGTCCGATCCCAGCCGCGCCGCGATGCCGGAGAGCGCGGCGTATTCGCGGAAGATCTCGGCCGGGCCGGCATAGTCGAACTCCTTCTCCCAGCCCATCCGCCGCCCGACCTCGGCGATGATCGCCCAGTCGGCCCGCGCAGCCCCTGGCGCTGGAAGCGCAGCGCGCTGGCGGCTGATCGTCCGGTCGGAGTTCGTCACCGTCCCGTCCTTCTCGCCCCAGCCAAGCGCCGGCAGCAGAACGTCGGCAAGCCGCGTGGTGTCGGTCTCGGCGACGATGTCAGAGACGACGACGAACTCGCAGCCCCGGATCGCCGCCGCCACCGCATCCGCCTCGGGCATCGAGACGGCGGGGTTGGTGCACATGATCCAGAGCGCCCTGATCCGCCCGTCCGCCACGGCGCGGAACATGTCTACCGCCCTCAGCCCAGGCGTATCGGGCATCGCGGGCGCATCCCAGAAGGTACGGACGGCGGCGCGGTGCTCGGCCTCCTCGAGGCTGAGGTGACAGGCCAGCATGTTGGCGAGCCCGCCGACCTCGCGCCCGCCCATTGCGTTCGGCTGGCCGGTCACGCTGAA
>JBNLCA010000192.1:0-4494 GCA_050303575.1 Paracoccaceae bacterium | reverse complement strand
GAGGCGATCTCCGGCTTCACCGTCTCGCGCGGCGAACGGCGCATTGACGCCTCAACGATTGTATGACGATACTACTAGAGCTCGGCGCGGGCCTTCGACAACCATCACAGACGACCAGGGACATTGCGATGCAGGAAACGTCGAACGCCGAGATGACGCTCGCACGCTTTGCCGCCGGGCTGGACATCGACGCGTTCGACCGGGCCGATGAGGCCCGAGCTGATGATCCGGTCGCGCAGCGTCACCGGCTTGACGGTGGCCACGGAAATCGCGGGGGCGGTGGTTGCCTGGCCCTCGGTCTCGGCGGCATCGGCCGCGGACTGCGGCAGGGTCGGCCCGGCGGCAAGAAGAAGGGCGGCGGTCATCGCAAGAAGGGTAGGGCGGGTCATTTCACACCTGAATCGGCTGTCGTCGAGGCCTTCGCCTCGGTGATTTCGGAAAGAACAAGGTCGACCACACGAAAGACCAGAGCGTCGAACTGGCTCCGGTCGGAAACAACACGGCCGATGGCACAGGACGCGCCGGCCGTTGCCGCCTTCACCTTGACGAGCAATATGATCATCGAGGCGTGCGCCGCAAAGCGCCTCTCGGCTTCTTCGAGCGATATGCCCGCCATATAGGCGAAGGCGCGCGTGAAATAGCCAAGGACAGTGTCCTGCATGCGGATGGCGATCTCGGCGACCTCGGGCCGGCGGGTCGAGGCGGCCTCGATCTCGGCCCAGATCGCATCTTCCTCCTCGCCGTGGTGGCTTTGCAGCCGCTGGCGCAGACCCTCGCGGAAGGCCTCCGCCGGGTTGGGCGAGCGCATCACCTCGGCGAAGCTGGCCTCGAGCTCGGCCAGCTTGCTCTCGACGATGGCCTCGATGATGGCGTTCTTCGAGGGGAAGTAGCGGTAGAAGTTGCCCGCGCTCATGTCCGCGGCGCGCGCCAGGTCCTGCATCGACGCGCCGTCGAATCCCTTCGCGGCGAAGACACCCTTGATGTTCTCAAGGATCTCGGTCTTTTTCGGCGTCAGCCGGCTTTGGAGTGAATCGTCTGGCATCGCGGCACATGAGAATGAACGTTCATTCTCATAAGTTAATCCGCGATACAATGCAAGTGCAGCATTTCCCCTAGTTTCGGGTGCGCAAGGTTCGGCCCATGGCCAGCTGCCGGCAGGCCAGGTCCGCCGGCCAATCGACGATGCGGCGCGCCATGGCGAGCTGTCCGCCTTCCATCGAGAAGCGGATGAAGACCGGCTTCCAACCCATCATCAAGCCTGTGAGATTCCGCGAGTTCACCTCGCCGCAGACGGCCCAGCCCCCATCCGACAGGCGGTAGCCGCCGAACCTGCGGAACTGCGCCGTCTGCGGCGCGCCCAGCGTCTGGCGGACGAGCGACTGCGCCAGGTCCTCCATGCCGCGGGGCAGGTCGGCAGGGGTGCCGGTGAGGCCGGCAAGGGCCGGCGTGGCGATCAGAAGAAGAAATGAAAGGAGCAGCGGGCGCATGAACAGACCTCCGAGACCGGAGGCAGGGTCGCCCGGGATGGTTAATCAAACCTTTACGGGGCCACGGATGGCCGCGTTTGCATCTCGCCGAAAACGGGCCTCAGCCGCCCCAGGAGCGGACCGGGCCGCAATCCATGTGGACGAAGTTCGACCGCGAGTAGCGCCCCACACCGCCCGCCGCGCAGGCCGAAGCCGCACGCGCCATCTGGCTGACCGACCGCGACGAAAGCCGAAGATCCGCCGCCTGGCCCTTCATGTGAAGCGAGTTCCGCGCCACGCCGCTCGACCGGCTGCGCAGCATCGAGTTCGTCGCGGGCGTGCGGTAGCCGGAAAGAAGCATGTAGGGCTCGTTCACGTCGAGAAGACTGTGCGAGGCCGCCATGATGTCGATCGTGCGCGCGTCGATGCGGGTTACATCGCCCGAACGCCAGTCGCGCATGAACTGGTTGATTTCGCGAAGGGATTCACGGATGTAGTCGCCCTCGAGCCAGTAGATCGCATCGAGGCTCTCGCCGGTTCTTCCGGAATACATGCGGATGCGGCGGATGTCACCGGCGCCCCTCAGAAGTCCGAAAGCCTTGGAATAAGTGGGTGCCGCCACAACGGTCGCTGCCGCAAAGGCACCCAGAATCCCTCGGCGAGTCATGCCAACGCTAGACGTATTGGTCATTGTTCCTGCCTGTCCCGTCCGAAGCTGCGATCCGTGACCGCAGCCTTTGTTGCACCAAGGTGCATCCCCGCTCACGAGTTATGGCAGACCGAAACCTCGCGCAGAAGTGTTTTCGAGTCTCTTTCCTTGGGAATCCGGGTATTTGCGCGGAATTTTGCCGAAAGTTGTCTAAAAGACTCACATCAAATGCGTTGCTCGACTGTGACATTCGCGATGTCTCGCGCGACTAACATGTGGACAACTTCTTCAATTCAGGGCGAAACTCCCTGACGCTTGGGGCGTTTTGCTGGAACCGCGCAGAGGATTTAGATGACGATTGCTGCCACCCGCCGCACCCGGTTTGCGGCCTTGATGCTTGCCGTTGCTCTGGCGGCGCCGTTCGGCGCGCCCCTTTCGGCGCAAACGACCGACCAGGTCGCCACTTTTCCCGCATTCATGCAGGCGGTTGCGGAACGCGCCTCGACCGATGAGGCAATTGCCGCCTTCTACCGCGACCGCAACTACGAGCCGCTGTGGACCGGAGAGGGTGCCGCCCCGCGCCGCGAGGCCTTCCTGCGCGCGCTGAGCCAGTCCGACGCGCACGGCCTTCCGTCCGAGCGGTACCGGCCCGACGCCATCGCCGCCGCCTTCCGTGCGGCGCGGGGCGAGCGCGAGATCGGCTTCCTCGAGGTCGAGACGTCGCGCCTGTTCCTCGCCTACGCGCAGGACATTTCGTCGGGCGCGCTCGAGCCGCACGAGATCCTGGGCGCGATCAAGCGGGAACTGCCGCGCCGCGACCGTACCAAGCTTCTGGACGACTACGCTTCGGCCGCGAACCCGGCGAGCTTCCTGCGCGACCTTGCCCCGCAGTCGGCGATGTATGTTCGCCTGATGAGCGAGAAGGCCCGGCTCGAGCGGCTGATCGGCCGCGGCGGCTGGGGTCCGGTGGTCCAGGCCAACTCGCTGAAACCCGGCGATGCCGGCGACGCGGTGATCGCGCTGCGCAACCGGCTGATCGCGATGGGCTACCTCGACCGCTCGGCGGCCGCGACCTACGACGCGGCGCTTGGCTCGGCGGTGCGGCTCTTCCAGATGCGCCACGGGCTCGAGGAAGACGGCGTCGCCACCAGTGTCACGATGGGCGAGATCAACAAGTCGGCCGAGGACCGGCTGAAATCGGTTATCGTCGCGCTGGAGCGTGAGCGCTGGATGAACCTCCCCGAGGGCCTGGGCGAGCGGCATGCCTGGGTGAACCTCGTCGACTTCCACGCGCGCATCGTCGACCACGGCAAGGTCTCGTTCGAGACCCGCTCGGTCGTGGGCGAGAGGGTGGAAATCCACCAGACGTTCGAGTTCTCGGACACGATGGAATACATGGAGATCAACCCGGACTGGACGGTGCCGCGGTCGATCATCGCGCGCGAGTACCTGCCGCGCCTGAGGAACAATCCCAACGCCGCCGGGCATCTTCAGATCATCGACGTGCGCGGTCGCGTGGTGCCGCGCGGGGCGGTCGACTGGTCGCGCTTCTCGGCGCGGAACTTCCCCTTCACCATGCGCCAGCCGCCGGGACGCGGCAACGCGCTCGGCGTGGTGAAGTTCATGTTCCCGAACCCCTACGCGATCTACCTACACGACACGCCGTCGCGCGACCTGTTCGCGCGCGAGACGCGCGATTTCTCGCACGGATGCATCCGGCTCCAGGATCCGCGCGACCTGGCCTACTTCCTGTTGTCGGACCAGATGGCCGACCCGAAGGACTACTTCGAGAGTATCGTCGCCTCGGGCCGGCAGACCAAGGTCGAGCTGGATAGGCCGTTCCCGGTGCACCTGGTCTACTTCACCGCCTTCACCGACGGGGACGGCGCGATGGAGTACCGGCGCGACATCTACGGGCGGGACGCGGTGCTGTTCGGGGCGCTGGTCGATGCCGGGGTGGCATTTCCCCACGCCGATAGCTAAATCCGGTTCAGGCGAAGCGCCTGAGCCGGGAGGCTGAGATGAGCCATTCCATCGCCGAGATCGCCGCCGCCCTGGGCGCGCGGGCCGAGGGAGATACCGGCCTGACGGTCGCCCGCGCGGCCGAGCCGCACTCGGCCGGACCGGATGCGCTGGCGCTGGCGATGGACCCCAAGTATGCGGGCGGCATCAAGGAGGGCGCGGCGCGGGCCGCTCTCCTATGGGACGGCGCCGACGGGAAGGCGCTCGGGCTTCAGGCGGCGATCTTCGTCACGCGGCCGCGGCTGGCGATGGCCGGCCTGACCCGCGCCTTCGATCCCGGTCCGCAGATCGCGCCTGGAACTCATCCGACCGCCATCATCGATCCCTCCGCCACCGTGGGGCCAGGTGCCGCGATCG
>JBNLCA010000191.1:0-7943 GCA_050303575.1 Paracoccaceae bacterium | reverse complement strand
GCTCAAGTCCTACGACTACGGCCACGAGTTCGAGGCGAAGCACCGCGCGTAGACCGCGCGACAGGGCAGAGACATGGCGGTTGGGATCTTCGATTCCGGGCTGGGTGGCCTGACAGTTCTGGACGCGGTCCAGAAGCGGCTGCCGGACGTGCCCTTCGTCTATTACGGCGACAACGCCAATACGCCCTACGGCGTGCGGGTCGCGGACGACATCTTCAACCTGACGACCCAGGGGGTCGAGCGGCTCTGGGACGAGGGTTGCGACCTCGTCGTCCTGGCCTGCAACACCGCCTCGGCGGCGGCGCTGAGAAGGATGCAGGAGACCTGGGTGCCCGAGGACAAGCGCGTCCTCGGCGTCTTCGTGCCCCTGATCGAGGCGCTGACCGAGCGGCAGTGGGGCGACAACAGCCCGCCGCGCGAGGTGGCGGTGAAGCATGTGGCCCTCTTCGCCACGCCCGCGACGGTGTCGAGCCGCGCCTTCCAGCGGGAACTGGCTTTCCGGGCCATCGGCGTCGATGTCGAGGCGCAGCCCTGCGGCGGCGTCGTCGACGCGATCGAGCAGGGCGACGAGATCCTGGCCGAGGCTTTGGTCCGGTCGCATGTCGAGGCTCTCTTGCGGCGGATGCCGCATCCCGAGGCGGCGGTCCTTGGCTGCACGCATTATCCGCTGGTCGAGGGCGTCTTCCGCGACGCGCTGGGGCCGGACGTCGCCGTCTATTCCCAGCCCGCGCTCGTCGCGTCGAGCCTGGCGGATTATCTGGCCCGGCGGCCGGAGTTCCTTGGCGCCGGCACGCAGTCGAAGTTCCTGACCACCGGCGATCCCAAGCGTGTCGCGTCCAAGGCGACCCAGTTCCTCCGACGACAGATCGCCTTCGAGGCGGCCTGAGCGCCGCGGTCCCTTTTGATTTGAACTGGCGGCGGCCCGGACTTATGTCGGCTGCCGAGGTCTGGAGGACCTGAAATGAGCTACAAAGTCGCGATCCTTGGAGCCAGCGGTTACACCGGCGCCGAACTCGTGCGCCTGATCGCCACCCATCCCGAGATCGAAATCGCTGCGCTGACCGGCGACCGCAAGGCCGGGATGCCGATGGCCGAGGTGTTCCCGTTCCTGCGGCACCTCGACCTTCCGGTCCTGACGAAGATCGACGAGGTCGATTTCTCCGGCATCGACCTGACCTTCTGCGCGCTGCCGCATGGCACGACGCAGGAGGTAATCGCGGGCCTCGCGCGCGATATCCGGATCGTGGATCTTTCGGCCGACTTCCGGCTGCGCGACCCGGCGGACTACCAGAAATGGTACGGCAAGCCGCATGTCGCGACCGAGGTGCAGAAGGAGGCCGTCTACGGCCTGACCGAGTTCTATCGCGAGGACATCAAGGGCGCCCGGCTGGTCGCCGGGACCGGCTGCAACGCCGCGACCGGGCAGTTCGCGCTCAGGCCGCTGATCGAGGCAGGGGTGATCGACCTCGACGAGATCGCCATCGACCTCAAGGCCGGGGTTTCGGGCGCCGGCCGGTCGCTCAAGGAAAACCTCCTCCACGCCGAGCTTTCGGGCGGTACCCATCCCTATTCGGTCGCCGGCACGCACCGGCACCTGGGCGAGTTCGACCAGGAGTTCTCCAAGATCGCCGGCCGCAAGGTCGAGGTCCAGTTCACCCCGCACCTGATGCCCTTCAACCGCGGCATCCTCGCCACCGTCTATGTCCGGGGCGAGCCCGAGGTGGTGCACCAGACACTGGCAACGGCCTACGCGGACGAACCGTTCCTCGAGGTGCTTCCCTTCGGGCAGGTGGCCTCGACCCGCTCGATCGCCGGGTCGAACTTCGTCCATATCGGTGTCGTCGGCGACCGGAGGCCCGGCCGCGCCGTGGTCTTCGCCGCGCTCGACAACCTGACCAAGGGTTCGTCGGGGCAGGCGCTCCAGAATGCCAACCTGATGCTCGGCATCGATGAAACGGCGGGGCTGATGCTGGCCCCGGTCTTCCCATGATGACGCTGCGGAAGAAGCGCCGGATCCAGATCATCGTGGTGGCGGTGGTGGCGCTGACGGTCTCGTCGGTGCTGATCGGCTACGCGATGCGCGACGGGATCAATTTCTTTCGCTCGCCGACGCAGGTGATGGCCGAGCCGCCAGGCCCGACCGAGACCTTCCGCATCGGCGGCCTCGTCGAGCCCGGAAGCCTGGTGCGCGGGCAGGGCGAGACGATCACCTTCCGCGTCACCGACAACAACGCCTCGGTGCCGGTCGCCTATACCGGCGTCGTGCCGGATCTTTTCGGCGAGGGGCAGGGGACCGTGGCGCTGGGGCAGTTCGACGGGACCGTCTTCCAGGCGTCCGAGATCCTGGCCAAGCACGACGAGAGCTACATGCCCAAGGAAGTCATCGACGCGCTGAAAGAGCAGGGCGTCTTTGTCGACCCCGAGGGCGACGGCAGCCACAACGGCGAGAGCGGGAGCTAGGTTCGCTTCGCGGTGCGGCTCCGGTCAGGCACCGCACGCTCCGTTCCCGACCCCTTAACCCCGCCGCGCTGAAATGCCCCGGTTTTCCGAGGGCATTATTCATGAAGACTGTTGAAGAGATCGCAACTGAAATCGTCGGCCGCGAGGGTGGGTTCGTCAACGATCCGGACGATCCGGGCGGTGCGACGAAATACGGCGTCACCATCCATACGATGCGGCGGCTGGGCATCGACCTGACGGGCGACGGGCAGGTCACGAATGCCGACGTCAGGCGGCTGACCCGCGACAAGGCGATCGAGATCTACGTCGAGCATTACTTCCGCCGCCCCGGCCTTGGCGGCCTGCCCGAGCAGCTCCAGCCGTCGGTCTTCGACATGTACGTGAACGCCGGCGGCAACGCGATCCGCGTGCTGCAACGGCTTCTGAACGATATGGGCGAGCAGCTCACCGTCGATGGCGCGCTCGGGCCAATGACCCTCGCCGCCGCGCACCGGGCGGCCGAGGCGGCGCCGGGACACATCGCCGATGCCTACGGGATCGCGCGGCGGAACTACTACTACGCCCTCGCCGACGCCCGTCCGGCGAGCCGCAAGTACGCCCGCCGGAGGGACGGCGGCAAGGGCGGCTGGATCATCCGCGCCGAGGAGTTCATCTCGCCGCGCTTCCACCTGACCGACGCGCAGCACAAGGCAAGGGTCGCGAAATGGGGCTGATCGGACGCATCATCGGCGGCCCGGCCGCTACCAGCGCGCTCGCCTCGGCTGCGACCAATGTCGCCGAGGTGTTCGTCCCCAATGCCACCAAGCGGATGGAACTCTCCCACGAGGCCTACATCGCCGCGCTGGACGAGCACGGGGAGGAGTTCAAACATGTCCGGCCCGGCCTTTTCGACCGCGTCGTCAACGGGCTGAATCGCCTTCCCCGACCGATGCTGGCGATGGGCACGTTGGGTCTTTTCACCTACGCGATGGTGGAACCAATCGGTTTCGCGACGCGGATGCAGGGCCTTGCCTACGTCCCCGAACCCTTGTGGTGGCTTCTTGGCGCGATCGTCAGCTTCTACTTCGGCGCCCGCGAGGCGCACTATTTCCGCTCCCGCGATGCGCGAGCGCTGCCTCAGCCCGGCGCCCGGCCTCAGACAGATGAATCCGAGCAAAATGCCGCACTTGCCGAGTGGCGCGCACAATCTGAAGGCTAGTGGTAGGCCCGGAGGGACTTGAACCCCCAACCTAAGCGTTATGAGCGCTCTGCTCTAACCATTGAGCTACGGGCCCGCCGCCCTTCCGTAGGTTCGGGCTTTGTCCCCGTCAACCCTGTGCTAACCTTGGCGTAGACAAGAGACGGGCCTGACTGATAGAGCCCATCTCGGGGTAGGGCGGAGACACGCAGAATGTCCGAAGACAAGGGCTTGAGCTATGCGGACGCGGGCGTCGATATCGACGCCGGGAACTCGCTCGTCGACAAGATCAAGCCGGCCGCGGCCAAGACCAAGCGGCCTGGGGTGATGGAGGGGCTGGGCGGGTTCGGCGCGCTCTTCGACCTCAAGGCCGCCGGCTACACCGATCCGATCCTCGTCTCGGCGACCGACGGCGTGGGCACCAAGCTCAAGCTCGCCATCGAGGCCGACCACCTGCGCTCGATCGGGACCGACCTCGTCGCCATGTGCGTCAACGACCTCGTGTGCCAGGGCGCCGAGCCGCTCTTTTTCCTCGACTACTTCGCGACCGGAAAGCTTGACGTCGCGGTGGCGACGCGGGTGATCCAGGGCATCGCGAGGGCCTGCGAGGAATCGGGCTGCGCGCTCGTCGGTGGCGAGACGGCCGAGATGCCGGGCATGTATTCGGGCGAGGATTTCGACCTTGCCGGCTTCGCGGTCGGCGCGATGGAACGCGGCGCGCATCTGCCGCGCGACGTGGCCGAGGGCGACCTCCTGATCGGCCTTCATTCCAGCGGCGTCCATTCGAACGGCTATTCGCTCGTGCGCAAGGTTCTCTGCCGGACACGGGCCAAGCTCGACGATCCGGCGCCGTGGAACAAGATCCAGTCGCTCGGCGCCGCGCTCCTGACGCCGACGCGGCTTTACGTCCGCTCGGTCCTCGCCGCCGTCCGCAACGGCGGTGTTCATGCCGCGGCCCACATCACCGGCGGCGGCATCACCGAGAACCTGCCGCGCGTCCTGCCCGAGGGCCTGGGCGCCGAGGTCAACCTCAAGGCCTGGCCGCTGCCCGGCGTCTTCGGCTGGCTTGCCGTGCGCGGCCGGATCTCGGAAGAGGAACTTCTGCGCACCTTCAACTGCGGCATCGGCATGATCCTTGTCGTCGATGCGAAGAAAGCCGAGTCGCTGGCGCGCGTGCTGGCCAGTGCCGGCGAGCGCATCGCGGTCCTGGGCAAGGTGGTCAAGGGCAAGGGGGTCGCCTTCAAGGGCAACCTTTCCTGAGTCCCGGCCGTTGAAACGCGTCGCCATCCTGATCTCTGGCGGGGGCTCCAACATGGAGACCCTGGTCCGGTCGATGACCCCCGATCACCCGGCGCGGCCGGTCCTCGTCGTCTCGAACGTTCCTGGCGCAGGCGGGCTCGCCAAGGCCGCGGCCGCCGGGGTGCCGACCGCCGTGGTCGATCACCGCGGCCATGCCGACCGTGCCGCCTTCGAGGCGGCGCTCCAGTCGGTGCTGGAGCCCGCGCGGCCCGACATCATCTGCCTTGCCGGTTTCATGCGCATCCTGACGCCCGGTTTCGTCCGCCGCTGGGAGGGCCGGATGTTGAACATCCATCCCTCGCTCCTGCCGAAATATCCCGGCCTGCACACCCATGCCCGTGCGCTCGAGGCAGGCGATGCCGAGGCCGGCTGCACCGTGCATCTGGTGACCCCCGACCTCGATGCCGGCCCGATCCTTGGCCAGGCGCGGGTGCCCGTCCTGCCCGGTGACAGCGAGGAGACGCTGGCCGCGCGGGTGCTGAATCAGGAGCATCTTCTCTACCCCGCCGTGCTCCGCCGATTTGCCACAGATGACAGGCGCGTTCTAAGCCTGCCCTAACCTTGGCTTTTCTTTGCGCGTCCGATTCCCTATGAGGGTCGCATCGCGGCGCCAGTTGGAAGGCCAGAGACCGCTCTTGATGCGTACGATCACCACGACAGAAGACCTCGCCCGGTTCTGCGAGGCGGCCAAGGCGGAGCCCTACGTCACCGTCGACACCGAGTTCCTCCGCGAGCGGACCTATTACGCCAAGCTGTGCCTGGTGCAGCTGGCGCTGCCCGGCGAGGACGGCGAGGCGGTCCTGGTCGATCCCCTGGCGGATGGCCTCTCGCTCGCACCACTTTACGAGCTTCTCGCCCACGAAGGCACGGTCAAGGTCTTCCACGCGGCGCGGCAGGATCTTGAGATCTTCTACGTCGAGGGCGGGGTGATCCCGCATCCGCTGTTCGATACGCAGGTCGCGGCGATGGTCTGCGGTTTTGGCGAGCAGGTCGGCTACGAGACGCTGGTCAAGCGCCTGGCCCGCGCGTCGATCGACAAGACCTCGCGCTTCACCGACTGGTCGCGCCGGCCGCTGACCGAGGCGCAGAAGAATTACGCCATCGCCGACGTGACGCACCTGCGCGTCGTCTACGAACATCTCGAGGCGCAGCTCGAGAAGTCGAAGCGCCTCGGCTGGGTCGAGGAGGAACTCGCCGTCCTGACCGACGCCGAAACCTACATTACCCGGCCCGGCGAAGCCTGGCAGAAGGTCCGCACCCGCTCGTCCTCGCCCCGCTTCCTGGCGGTGGTGCGGGAACTGGCGCAGTTCCGCGAGACCTATGCCCAGTCGAAGAACGTGCCGCGCTCGCGGGTTTTCAAGGACGACGCGCTCCTGGAGCTTGCCTCGACGCGGCCGACCACGCCCGAGGAACTGGCCCGCTCGCGGCTTCTTCTGCGCGAGGCCCGCAAGGGCGAGATCGCCGACGGTATCATGGCCTCGGTCAAGACTGCGATGGCGCTGCCGAACGAGGCGCTGCCGCGTCCGGACGGCGACGCGGGCGGTCCGCACCACGGCAACGGCGCGCTGTCGGACCTTCTGCGCGTGCTCCTCAAGGCGCGCTCGGATGCCGAGGGCGTCGCCGCCAAGCTGATCGCCACCGCGCCCGAGCTCGACGCCCTGGCGGCGGGCGCACGGGACGTGCAGTCGCTCAAGGGCTGGCGGCGCAAGGTCTTCGGCGAGGACGCGCTGCGCCTCTGCGCCGGCGAGGTCGCGCTCTCGGCGACCAAGGGCGGCCAGGTCAAGGTGGTGAAGGTCTAGGGGCCGGGAAAGGGTCCCGCTCGCCGCCTCTCGGAAGCTCGCGAACAGCGCCGATGAACTTGGCAGAATTAGCTTGCGGCCAAGCTCTACCGCCGCGCGACCCGCTCGGTCCGCTGGCCGCGGACGACGATGCGGCTGACGCCGTCGAGATCGACGAACGAAAGATAGGTCGCCACCTCGACTTGGCGCGAATACTCGGTCCCGGCGGTTGCCCGGTAGGGCGGCGGGACAAGGCGGAAGTCGAAGACCAGGACACCGGGGTCGATGTTGTCGCCCGTCACCTGCACCAGTTCGGCATCCCAATAGCCCTGGGTCGACGGCAGGCCCGTCGCCCGCAGAATCGCGCCCTCGGGGACCGACTCGATCGACATCGCCACGACCTGGTCGACGAGCGGCCGCCGGTCGGACTGGGCGGCATACTTCGCCCGCTCGTCAGGCGGCAACCGCGAGGCGCGAACCTCGCTTCGGCCGAACCAGTTGAAGGGGTTGAGGCGGGACTCGCGAAGACCGCCGCAGGCGCTCAGGCCGACCGTCAGCGCCAGCATCAGCAGTAAGGAGTTCCGCATCGGTGTCCCTCGTCTCTGGGGACTGCCTAGCCGAAAGCTCCCGCGTTGAAAAGCCCGCCGGCACTGGACCTTTGCCGCCGCGCCCCATACCTCAGGGGGCAAGCGGAGAATGCCATGGCCAGCCAAGCCTTCGAAGAGATCGCCGAAACCTTCGACTTCCTCGACGACTGGGAGGAGCGCTACCGCCATGTCATCGAACTGGGCAAGGCGATGACGCCGCTCGAAGAGGCTTTCCGCGTCCCCGCGACCAAGGTCGAGGGCTGCGCCAGCCAGGTCTGGATCCTGCCCGAGATCGAGGGCGAGGGGCCTGCCGCCACCTTCCGCTTCCGCGGCGACAGCGACGCGATGATCGTGCGCGGGCTGATCGCGATCCTGATCGCGCTTTATTCCGGTCTCAGCGCCGCCGAAGTGCTCAAGGTCGACGCCCCGGCCGAGCTGGCTCGGCTTGGCCTCGACCAGCATCTTTCGTCACAGCGGTCGAACGGCCTCAGGGCGATGGTCGAGCGTATCCGAAAGCTGGCGGGCGCGGCGGCGGGCTAGGCCGCGATCTGAATCGCCCGGCCCTGGCTCAGACGCTCAAATCGCGTCACGAGGGGCGCCTCGCGCATCTTCAGGACCGGCAGGCAGGCGCGGCGCAGCGGA
>JBNLCA010000190.1:0-5626 GCA_050303575.1 Paracoccaceae bacterium | reverse complement strand
GCTGATCCTGATCGCGGCGCATATGGTGAACCCGTTCCTGGCGCTCAGCCAGATCCCGCAGGCGCTGGGCGGGTTCCTCGAGACCCTGAGCCTGCCGCCGCTCGGCATCCTTCTCCTCATCCTCCTCTGCTACCTCGTCCTCGGCTGCTTCCTCGAGGGCTTTGCCATGCTCGTCCTGACCATGCCGATCTTCTTTCCCGTCATCACCGCACTCGGCTTCGACCCGATCTGGTTCGGCGTCCTCGTCGTCATCACGCTCGAGATGGGGCTGATCTCGCCACCCGTGGGCGTCAACGTCTTCATCGTGAAATCGGTGGCGCCGAAGGTCGAACTGGGAACCATCTTCCGGGGCATCTGGCCCTTCTGGTTCGCCATGCTCCTGTGCCTTCTGATCATCGTCGCGTTTCCCGACATCGCGCTCTTCCTTCCCAACACAATGATCCGCTAGGACGTCCGATGACCGACACCTGCCATGACCTCGCCCATCTCGCCCATGTCGAGGTGCTGACCGACCAGTTCGACGCAAGCCTCGACTTCTTCACCCGCGTCTACGGGCTGAAGCTCTCCGCGATCGAGGGCGACAGCGCCTATCTCCGCGCCTGGGACGATTACGAGTTCCACTCGATGAAGCTGACCCGCGCCGCGACCACCGGCGTCGGCCACATCGCCTACCGCGTCTCCTCGCCCGAGGCGCTGGAGCGGCGCGTGAAGGCCATCGAGGCGTCGGGCTTCAAGGTGATCGGCTGGGTCGAGGGCGATCTCGGCCACGGCCGCGCCTTCCGTTTCGAGGATCCGTTCGGCCATGTCTTCGAACTCTACTGGGACACCGTGAAATACAAGGCCCCGCCCGAGGACGCATCGGCGCTCAAGAACCTCTCGTCGCGCTACCACGCGCAGGGGATCAGTCCGCGCCGCATCGACCACGTGAACGTGCTGGGCGAGGACGTGAAGGAGTTCAAGCGCTTCGTGGACGCGTGCCTCGGCATCAAGGTCACCGAATACATCCAGCTCGACAACGGCCGCATGGGCGGCTGCTGGTTCAGCTGCAACAACAAGACCTACGATTTAGTATGCAGCGAGGAACGCGGTGGCGGCAACGCCCGCCTGCACCACGTCACCTACGCGACCGACACGCGCGAGGACATCCTGCGCGCCGCCGACATCTACCTGGAGAACGGCGTCCATATCGAGACCGGGCCCCACAAGCACGCGATCCAGGGCTCGTTCTTCCTCTACGCCTGGGAGCCGGCGGGCAACCGCATCGAACTCGCCAACGCAGGCGCGCGGCTGATCCTCGATCCGGACTGGGAGCCCGTCGTCTGGACCGAGGCCGACCGCAAGAAGGGCCAGGCCTGGGGGTTGAAGACGATCGAGACCTTCCACACCCATGGCACCCCGCCGGTGGTGAAGGAGTGACGCCATGAGCAGCACAGCCCTCGTCGTCTCCGCCCATTCCGCCGACTTCGTCTGGCGCTGCGGCGGCGCCATCGCGCTCCATCAGGAGAAGGGCGTGAACGTCACCGTCGTGTGCCTGTCCTTCGGCGAGCGCGGGGAAAGCGCCAAGCTCTGGAAGCTTCCCAGAATGACCCTCCAGAAGGTCAAGGACGAGCGCAAGCGCGAGGCCGAGAATGCCGCGAAGGCGCTTGGCGTCCACGACATCCGGTTCTTCGACCTCGGCGACTATCCCCTGACACTCGACCGCGCCGCCACGCTTCGCATGACCGACGTCATGCGAGAGGTGCAGCCCGGCTTCATCCTGACCCACTCGAAGCTCGATCTCTACAACACCGACCACATGGACACGTTCCGCTTCACCATCGACGCCCGGATGATCGCGCAGGCGCACGGTCACAATCCGGGCGAGAAGATCCTCGGCGCGCCGCAGGTGTACCTCTTCGAGCCGCACCAGACCGAACAGATGGAATGGAAGCCCGACACGTTCCTCGACATCTCTGCGGTGTGGGAAAAGAAGTGGGCGGCCATCCAGTGCATGGAGGGGCAGGAGCATCTCTGGCACTTCTACAAGAACGTCGCCGAGAACCGCGGCAACCATTTCCAGCGCAACTCCGGCGGCATGGCTTCGGGCCGCAAGGCCACCCACGCCGAGGGCTTTCAATCCGTATTCCCAAGAACGGTGGACCAACTATGAGCATTGTCATCCAGAACATCACCCGCGCCGATCCGAGACTGATCGCCCGGCTGGGCGCCGCCGGCGCCTCGACCGTGCACGAGGCGCAGGGGCGCACCGGCTATCTCGGCACGCGCCTTCGGCCGATCTGGTCCGGGGCGCGCATCGCCGGCTCGGCGGTGACCGTGAGCGTGCCGCCCGGCGACAACTGGATGCTCCATGTCGCGGTCGAGCAGCTGCGCGAGGGCGACATCATGGTCGTCGCGCCGACCTCTCCGTCCGAGGACGGCTATTTCGGCGACCTCCTCGCCACCTCGCTCATGTCGAAAGGGTGCCTCGGGCTCGTCATCGATGCCGGCGTCCGCGACGTGCGCGAACTGACCGAGATGAAGTTCCCGGTCTGGTCGAAATGGATCTCGGCGCAGGGCACGGTCAAGGAGACGCTCGGCTCGGTCAACGTCCCGATCACCTGCGGCTGGGGCCACGTCAACCCGGGCGACGTGGTGGTCGCCGACGACGACGGCGTGACCGTCGTGCCGATGGCGCAGGCCGAGGAGATTGCGCAGAAGGCCGAGGCCCGCACCGCGAACGAGGAGGAGAAGCGCCAGCGCCTCGCCAAGGGCGAACTCGGCCTCGACCTCTACGACATGCGTGGCAAGCTCGCCGCCAAGGGGCTGAAATATGTCTGACGGCGTGCCCTGCATGTGGATGCGGGGCGGAACCTCGAAGGGCGGGTACTTCCTCGCGGACGACCTGCCCGAGGATCGTGACGCCTTCCTTCTCGAAGTCATGGGCTCGCCCGACCCGCGCCAGATCGACGGCATGGGCGGGGCCAATCCGCTGACCTCGAAGGTCGCGGTCGTGAAGAGATCGGATCGCCCCGGCGCCGATGTCGATTACCTCTTCCTCCAGGTCTTCACCGACCAGCCCACGGTCACCGACGCGCAGAACTGCGGCAACATCCTCGCCGGTGTCGGTCCCTTCGCCATCGAACGCGGCCTCGTCGCGGCAGCGGATGGCCGGACCGACGTTCGCATCTTCATGGAAAACACCGGACAGCTCGCCACCGCCGTCGTCGAAACGCCGGGCGCCCGCGTCCGCTATGACGGCGACGCGAGGATCGACGGCGTGCCCGGCACCGCTGCGCCGATCCCGATCGCCTTCGAGGACACGGCCGGATCTTCATGCGGGTCGCTTCTGCCCACCGGCCGCGAGGTCGACGAGATCGCGGGCATCCGCGCGACACTCATCGACAACGGCATGCCCTGCGTCGTCATGGCAGCCGCCGACCTCGGGATCCGGGGCGACGAGACGCCGGCCGAGCTCGAGGCGAACGTGGCGCTGCGCGAAAAGCTCGAAACCATCCGTCTCGCCGCCGGTCCGATGATGAACCTCGGCGATGTTGCGAAGAAGTCCGTGCCGAAGCTGACGATGGTCTCGCCCGCCCGGAACGGCGGCGCGATCTCGACCCGCACCTTCATCCCGCACCGCTGCCACGATTCCATCGGCGTCCTCGGCGCCGTCAGCGTGGCGACCGCGTGCCTGCTCCGTGACGGCCCCGCCGCCGGCATCGCCCGCGTGCCGGAAGGTGCCGAGAGGCACCTGTCCATCGAACATCCGACAGGCGAGATGACGGTGGTGGCTCGGGTCGAGGACGGCGCGGTCATGCAGGCGGCGATCCTGAGGACGGCGCGCAAGCTGATGGACGGGGTGGTGTTTCGCAGATGACGGTCTTCGCAATCATAGGCTTCGGCGAGGCGGGCAGGGCGTTTCGCGCCTCGCTCGGCGACGTGCGGGTCATCGCCTGGGACATCAAGCTCCAGGGCGAGGGCGCCGCCGCGATGCGCGCCGCGATGAAGGACGCGTGCGTCGAGGCGGCACCCGGTCCAGATGGCTTCGGCGACGCCGACTGGATCATCTCGGCCGTCACCGCCGACCAGAGCCACATCGCCGCCGCCTCGGTCGCGCCGCACATCCGGCAGGGCCAGCTCTTCATCGACATCAACTCGGTCTCGCCCGACCGCAAGCGCGCGAACGCCGCGCTGATCGAGGGGGCAGGCGGGCGCTATCTCGACATGGCGGTGATGCAGCCCGTCCTGCCGCGCGGCCACCGCACGCCGGTCCTCGTCGCCGGCCACGAGGCGCGCGCGCTGATGCCCGAACTCCTCGCTCTCGGCTTTCAGGCCGACGTCGCGGGTGATGCGCCCGGCGCGGCGACGGCGATCAAGATGGTCCGCTCGCTCTTCGTCAAGGGTCTCGAGGCGATCACCATCGAATGCCTCCTTGCCGCAGAAGCCTCGGGCTGTACGGACGAGATCATGGCCTCGCTCTCCGGCAGCTACCCCGGCCTCGGCTGGCCCGACTTCCCGGCCTACACGTTCGAGCGGGTGATGACCCACGGCATCCGCCGGGCCGCCGAGATGGATGAGGTCGGTGCCACGCTCGACGCGCTCGGCCTCACCGGCGACCTCGCCCGCACCATCGCCGCCGTTCACCGCAAGACCGCGCGGCCGGGCGTTCCGGCACCCACGCCGGACACGCTGGGCGATACGCTCGGTCCGGTCCTCAAGGTCAGGAGGGGAAAATGACCCACGCCTCGCTCCAGGCGAAGATCGACGCGGCGGGCAACGTCGCGCACATGCTGCAGAACTCCGAGGTCGGCCGCTACGTCTACCCGATCCCAGCCGAGTTCTCGAGCTGGATCGACGAACAGCGCGCCTGGCGCGAGACGGCGGTGATCTTCGACCAGTCGTTTCACATGACCGACCTCTATCTCAAGGGGCCGGACGTGATCCCGCTCCTCAGCCACCTCGCGGTCAACTCCTTCGCCGGCTTCGGCCGCAACAGGGCCAAGCAAATCGTCTGCGTGAACCACGACGGCTACGTGATCGGCGACTGCATCCTCTTCGGGCTGGAAGACGACGAGGTGAACATCGTCGGCCGCCCGGTCCTGCCGAACTGGATCCAGTTCAACGCCGAAACCGGCGGCTGGGACGTCGAGGTCTTCCGCGACGAGCGGCGGATCGACGACCCCACGGCCAGGCGCCGCACCTACCGCTACGAGGTGCAGGGGCCGAACGCGATGGCGATCCTGAACGCGGTGAACGAAGGCGGACCGCTGACGACGAAGTTCTTCAACATGGGCGAAATCACCATCGCGGGCTGCAAGGCAAGGACGCTCGCGCATGGCATGGGCGGGGCCGAAGGGCTCGAGATCTGGGGCCCGGTCGACGACGGGCCGAAAGTCAAGGCGGCCCTCCTCGAGGCCGGCGCGGCGCACGGGCTGAAGCAGGCGGGCGCGCGGGCCTACTCGACGGTGGCAACCGAGTCGGGCTGGATCCCGTCGCCCTTGCAGGCGATCTACACCGGCGAGGAATTGCGGCCCTACCGCGAGTGGCTCTCCGCCCGCAGCTTCGAATCCATCGCCTCGACCGGCGGCTCGTTCCAGCCCGAGAATGTCGAGGATTACTACCTGACGCCGTGGGATCTGGACTACGG
>JBNLCA010000189.1:0-7013 GCA_050303575.1 Paracoccaceae bacterium | reverse complement strand
CTCGACCATCATCGAGGTGCCCTCGATCAACCTGATCAAGTACGGCGTCGAGATGGCCGATATCTCGGCGGCGGTGGCGGGCGAGGCCGAGGTCAGCCCGGCCGGAGACGTGACCGGCGCGAATGCCCGCGTCCGCACCGGCGTCGCCAAGCGCACTCCGGCCGAGATCGCCGCGGTGGTGATCCGGTCGAACCCCGATGGCTCGACGCTCACGGTCGGGGATGTGGCGACGATCCGGCTTGAGGGAATCGACCGCAGCCGCGCCGTCTATGTCGGGCCGAACCCGGCGGTCACGCTGCGGGTGGACCGGTCCGACCAGGGCGACGCGATCCGGATGCAGGCCGCGGTCGAACGTGTCGCCGAGGAGATGGAGCGCGGCCTGCCGAACGGGGTGACGGTCGATCTTGTCCGCACGCGGGCCGAGGCGATCACCGGGCGGCTGAACATCCTTCTGGAGAACGGGCTGATGGGGCTGGGCCTAGTCCTGGCGCTCCTCTTCCTGTTCCTGAACGCACGGACCGCGCTCTGGGTCGCGGCAGGCATTCCGGTCGCCATGGCGGCAGCCATCGCGCTGATGTACGGGCTGGGACTGACGCTCAACATGATCTCGCTCTTCGCGCTGATCATCACGCTCGGCATCGTCGTCGACGACGCGATCGTGGTGGGCGAACATGCCGACTGGCGGGCGCGGCAACTTGGGGAAAGACCCATCGTGGCGGCCGAGAACGCAGCCCGCCGGATGGCCGCGCCGGTCTTCTCGGCAACCGTCACCACGGTCATCGCCTTCTTCTCGCTGGTCGTCATCGGCGGCCGCTTCGGCGATCTCATCGCCGACATCCCGATCACCGTCAGCCTCGTCCTGATCGCCTCGCTGATGGAATGCTTCGTCATCCTGCCGAACCACATGGCGCATTCGCTGGCCCATTCGGCGAAGAACCACTGGTACGACTGGCCCTCGAAACAGTTCAACCGCGGCTTCGGCTGGGTGCGCGAGCGCTTCTTCCGGCCCTTCATCGCCGGCGTCGTCACGGCGCGCTATCCGGTCATGGCCGGGGTGATCGTTCTTTTGGCCTGGCAGGCCGCGCTCTTCATCCGGGGCGACGTTCAGTGGCGCTTCTTCGACAGTCCCGAGCAGGGTTCGATCACCGGCAACTTCTCGATGCTGCCCGGCGCTGAACGCGCCGACACCTTCGCCATGATGCGCGAGCTGCAGCGCGCGACGGACGCCGTGGCGCAGCGCTATGTCGAGCAGTACGGGGTCAGCCCGCTTGCCTACGTGATGAGCGAGATCGGTGGCGGCTCGGGCCGGGCGCTGGCCAGTGCCGACACCAAGGAGCCGGATCAGCTCGGCTCGATCTCGATCGAGCTCATTGACGCCGACCTGCGGCCGTATTCCTCGTTCCAGTTCCTGGGCGACGTGCAGTCCGAGGTGAAGAACCACCCGATGCTCGAGGAGCTGAGCTTCCGCGGCTGGCGCTCGGGCCCCGGCGGCGATGCGCTGTCGGTGCAGTTCTACGGCGCCGACGCGCGCGATCTGAAGGAGGCGGCCGAGGCGGTGAAGACGGCGCTTTCGACCTTTCCCGAAGTTTCGGCGATGGAGGACACGCTTTCCTACGACAAGGAAGAGCTGGTCCTCGACCTCACTGCGCGCGGGCAGGCGCTGGGCTTCACGATTGACGGAATAGGCCGGGTCCTGCGCAATCGGCTGAACGGGATCGAGGCTGCGACCTACCCCGAGGGCACGCGCTCGGCGACGATCCGGGTCGAGCTTCCGGGCGAGGAACTGACCGCCGACTTCCTCGACCGGACGCTGATGCAGACGCCGTCGGGGGCCTACGTGCCGCTTGCCGACATCGTGACGGTCGAACGGCAGGCGGGCTTTTCCACCGTGCGGCGCGAGAACGGTCTGCGGGTGGTCACGGTGACCGGTGACATCTCGGGCGACGATCCGGCGCGGGCGGCCGAGATCAACCGGCTTCTCAGGACCGAGATCCTGCCGGGCATCGAAAGCGAGCAGGGCGTTGCCTGGGCGATGACGGGCCTGGCCGAGCAGGAGCAGGAGTTCCTGTCCGATGCGCTTTTAGGCTTCATCATGTGCCTTCTGGGCATCTACCTGGTCCTGGCCTGGGTCTTCTCGTCCTTCACCCGGCCCATGGTTGTGATGGCAGTCATTCCCTTCGGCCTGATCGGTGCGATCTACGGCCATGCGGCCTGGGGCGTCCCGCTTTCGATGTTCTCGGTCGTCGGGCTGATCGGCCTGGCCGGGATCATCATCAACGATTCCATCGTGCTGGTGACGACGGTCGATGAATATGCCGCCGATCGCGGTCTCAAGCCCGCCATCATCGACGCGGCGGCGGACCGTCTGCGGCCGGTGCTTCTGACCACGCTGACGACCGTGCTGGGCCTTGCGCCACTGCTGTTCGAATCCTCGCAGGATGCGCAGTTCCTCCGGCCGACGGTGATCACGCTGGTCTACGGGCTCGGCTTCGGCGTGGTGCTGGTGCTGCTGGTCGTGCCGGCGATCCTGGCGATGCAGCAGGACATCGGCCGGCAGGTCCGCGCCTTCCGCCGCGCCATCCGCCCGGCGCGCGACGCCAAGGGCGTCGGCGTGGCGACCGGGGTGGCGGCACTTCTCGGCGCCGGCCTCTTCGCCGCGACCGTCGGTCTGGTCGCGTTCACCGGCGCGCTGCCGGCGCCGCTGGCCGGGCTGGTGCCCGAGGGCGTGGGGCCGGCGGTGATGCTGTTCATCGCGGCGATGCTGGCGTTGGTCCTCGTGACCTGGGTGGTGGCGGCGCTGATCTACCGGTTCCGACGGGTCTGACGCCGGAACTCAAGCGGGGGATCACCCTGCCGGGCAGCCTTGCAGCTCGACCGCGCGGCCATCGCCGAGGACGGTGATCCGGACCGACGACCGGTCGAGCGCGAAGGGCTCGCCCGACGGCGGCACGAGGTCCGAGGCGGCGACGAGGTTCTGTCCCTCGCGGTGATCCTCGGCCTCGGAGACCCAGATCGTCTGGTCGGAGAGCTCGAAGACCGCCACCTCGTCGCGGCCGAGGGGGGCCATGTCGATCCGCGCGGTCAGGCGCAGGCCGTCCTTGATCGGCTCGACCGCGCAGGCGACGTTCCGCACTCCGGCCGCGCGGGCCGAGGCGGGCGCATCGGCGAGCGCCGCGGCGATCACCGGATCTCGCGTGCCGCCCGCCGGCAGGTCGGCCCTGACCCGCACCGTCACCGGCACGCAGATGTCGTGGCAGACGCCGATCTCGACCGCGGCATCGACATGGATCGGCCGGTCGGCCTGCTTCGGCGTGAATTCCATCGGCAGGATCAGCTCGTCATAGTAGCCGATCGAGCGCATGCCGTTGATGACGTAGACCTCGGGCCGGGGCCAGTGGAACGCCACGGCGGCGATGTTCTCGGACCCCGACCATCCGAACCGAGGCGGGATGCCGGCATCGCCCGGCGCGCGCCAGTAGGTCTTCCAGCCGGGCCTGAGCGCGATCCTGAGCGCCGCCATGTGGGTGCCCCGGTCGGTCCGCCAGCCGGGCAGCACCGTCACCTCGGCGGCGTTCTCGGCGCTTTCGGCGAAGGACGGGGCAGGCGCGGCAAGCGCGAGGGCGAGGAGAAGGGCACGGATCGGCGACATGCCGCCAAGATAAGAGGCGAAATCGCATACGGAAATCACTTTGGGGCGATGTGCCCGTGTGTGTGGCCAGGACCGCACTTGCCGAGGCCGCCCTGCCGCTCCATTCTAAGGATATGGCCGACGAGACGATGATGGACCTGACGGGCAAGCTCCTGATCGCCATGCCGGGAATGGGCGATCCGCGATTCGAGAGGTCGGTCGTGTTCCTGTGCGCCCATTCCGATGGTGGCGCGATGGGCCTGATCGTCAACAAGCCGATGCCGGACCTGGAGTTCGGTGACCTGCTGAAACAGCTCGAGATCGACCGGCCGGACGATCCCGACCACGCGCAGTCCGAGATTCGCGTCCATTTCGGCGGGCCGGTCGAGAACGGGCGCGGGTTCGTGCTGCATTCGGGCGACTACCGTGCCAAGGGCTCGACCCTGAGTGTCGAGGGCGGGTTCGGGATGACCGCCACGCTGGACATCCTCCATGACATCGCCCACGGCGAGGGTCCGGACCGGGCGTTCCTGGCGCTTGGCTATTCCGGCTGGGGTCCGGGGCAGCTCGAGGGCGAGATCGTGCAGAACGGCTGGATCACCGCCGATGCGAGCCCGGACCTTGTCTTCGCCGCCGACAATGGCGGCAAGTGGGGCAAGGCGCTGAAGTCGCTGGGGATCGACCCCCTGACCCTGTCGGCGGCGGCCGGGCACGCCTGAGTCATCCTTCCCCGGCGCGGAACAAGGCGAAGCCGCCGCGCCGAGCGCCTGCCCGTCCCGGCGGGCTGGCGCTTCTGCGCCGTGGGTGTGGAGCTCGGCCGATGGATGCAGGACCGACCATAAAGTGCCCCGCTCGACTGTTGGAGCGCCATCCCACGGTCCGGCGCTGGTCGCGGCTACCGATGGGCGCAGGATCAGCCGCGCGGTGCGGCGGCGCGGCGCAGGCGGTCGTTGATGGCGCGGCCGAGGCCTTTCTCCGGGATCGGGGCGACGGCGATGGGCTTGCCCATCCCGTCAAGTTCCCGGAGCGCGTGGAAGAGGCGCGCGGCAGCCTCGACCAGATCACCTGACGGCGAGAGGTTCAGCGCAGCGCCCGGCGTCGGCCCGAAGCCGAGAAGCACTTCGCCCGGCCGGGCGTCGCTGGCGTTCAGCCGCAACGGCGCGTCTGGCGCGTAATGCGAGGCGAGTTGGCCCGGGGCGGTGGGGCTCCCGGCGCTTCCGCCCACGGCAAGCGGATGGCCTAGGCACGCCTCGATCGCCTCGGCGGGAAGCCCGCCTGGCCGCAGGAGCGCCGGCGCGCCGGTCAGGCCGACGATGGTCGATTCGAGTCCAACCTCGCAGGGACCGCCGTCGACCACCGCCGCGATCCTGTCGCCGAGGCCGTCCATGACATGGGCGGCGCGCGTCGGGCTGACCTTGCCCGAAGGGTTGGCCGAGGGCGCCGCGACCGGCCCTCCGAAAGCCGCCAGGAGCGCGCGGGCGACCGGGTGCGCCGGCATCCGGATCGCGACCGAAGGCAGGCCTGCGGTGACAAGCGGCGATATTCCGGCGTCCGCCTTCAGCGGCAGCACGAGCGTCAAGGGGCCGGGCCAGAACGCATCGGCGAGGCGCAGCGCATCGTCGGGGAAGTCGGCAATCGCCTCGGCATCGGCAAGGGAAGCGACATGGACGATCAGCGGATTGAACTGCGGCCGGCCCTTCGCCTCGAAGATGCCCGCTACAGCCCGGTCATTCCGCGCATCGGCGCCAAGGCCGTAGACCGTCTCGGTCGGAAAGGCGACCAGATCGCCCGCCTTGAGGAGCGCGGCGGCGCGGGCAATGTCGGCCGCTTCGGTGCTGAGACTCTGGGCAGAGGCCATTTCGTGACGCTGCGTCCGGCTTGATGGGGTTGCCCCCGTCCCTAAACTCGGGCCAAGTGCCACAAAATCCCCGGGCGCGCCACCCTCGCACCGACCCGGGGGAGGGGGAGATATGAGTTACCGAGCGCCTGTCGGCGAGTACGGCTTCCTGTTCGATCACGTCGTCGGGCTGGACCAGGTTCTGGCGACGGACCTCTTTTCGGAAGCGTCGCGCGATGTCACCGACCAGATCCTGACCGAATGCGGCAAGCTCTGCGAGAACGTCCTGGCGCCCCTGCAGCGGCCGGGTGACCTCAATCCTGCGAAGCTGGAGAACGGCGTTGTACGAACGTCGCCCGGTTTCGCCGAGGGCTACCGCGCGATGGCCGAGGGCGGATGGATGGGGATCGCGGCGCCGCCCGAGCACGGCGGCATGGGCCTTCCGGCGGCGATCACCACGGCAGTCAACGACATGATGTCGGCGGCGTGCCTGTCGATCCAGCTGAACCCCCTGATGACGCAGGGCCAGATCGAAGCCCTTGAGCATCACGCGTCAGACGAGTTGAAGGCGCTCTACATCCCCAAGCTCGTGTCGGGCGAATGGTGCGGCACGATGAACCTGACCGAGCCGCAGGCGGGCTCGGACGTCGGGGCGCTGAGGACCAAGGCCGAGCCGAATGGCGACGGGACCTATGCCATCACCGGCCAGAAGATATTCATCTCGTGGGCCGACAACGACTTTACCGAGAATGTCTGCCACCTCGTGCTGGCGCGGCTGCCGGACGGCGCGCCGGGAACGAAGGGGATCAGCCTTTTCATGGTGCCGAAGTTCCTGCCCAGGGACGACGGCACGCCGGGCGAGGCAAACGCGTTGCGCGTCGTCAGCCTGGAGCACAAGCTGGGCCTGCACGGATCGCCCACGGCGGTCATGTCCTACGAGGGCGCCAGGGGCTGGATGGTGGGCGAGCCGCACGGCGGCATGAAGGCGATGTTCACCATGATGAACAACGCCCGCCTCGGCGTCGGCGTGCAGGGGATCGGCGTCGCGGAAGGCGCCTACCAGCATGCGCTGAGCTATGCGCTGGACCGAAAACAGGGCAAGGCGGGCGGCACCGGGACCATCGTCGAACATGCCGACGTGCGGCGGATGCTGGCCACCATGAAGGCCGAGGTCTTCGCGGCGCGCGCCATCGCGCTTTCCTGTGCCGTCGCCATCGACATGGGCCGCGCCACCGGCGAAGCCGACTGGGCGGCGCGGGCGGCGTTCCTGACCCCGATCGCCAAGGCTTACGGCACCGACACCGGCATCTCGGTGGCGCAACTGGGCATCCAGGTCCACGGCGGCATGGGGTTCATCGAGGAAACCGGCGCCGCGCAATATCTGCGCGATGTCCGGGTGACGGCGATCTACGAGGGCACGAACGGCATCCAGGCGATGGACCTTGTCGGCCGCAAGATGATGGACGGCGGCGAGGTCGCGTTCCGCCTGCTCGAGGAGATCCAGGCTGGCGCCGAGGCGGCGCGCGGCAGCTTGCCGGAGCTGGCCGA
>JBNLCA010000188.1:0-2789 GCA_050303575.1 Paracoccaceae bacterium | reverse complement strand
CAAGCTTGGTCATCGCAGGGTGTCTAGGGTTCCGCCTCGCTCTCCTTCCCGAGGGTCCGGTCCGAGAGATGCCATCCGCGCGGCAAACTCCGCTCGGATACACGGCGGGGCAAAAGCCCGGGAGAGCACTGCGCATTGGGGAAGGTCCGTTCTCTCTCGTTCCGCCACGCCTGCCCAATTCTCATCGTCCCGGCGGAACGCTGCAAAAGGGGAACACCCATGTCTGCATTTCGCCAAGTCGTCCGGCAGGCCGCGCTGGGGGCGGCTCTCCTGACGGTCGGCCTCGCGGCGCCGGCCGCCGCGCAGGAGAAGACCGAGTTCCGCATCGCATGGTCGATCTATGTCGGCTGGATGCCATGGGGCTATCTCGAAGAGTCGGGCATCATGGACAAGTGGGCCGACAAGTACGGGATCGATGTCGAGATCGTGCAGATCAACGACTACGTGGAATCGATCAACCAGTACACCGCCGGCGCCTTCGACGGCGTCTCGGCCACCAACATGGACACGCTCTCGATCCCGGCGGGCGGCGGCGTCGACACGACCGCGCTGATCGTCGGCGACTTCTCGAACGGCAACGACGCGGTGATCCTGAAGGGCGAGGGCACGCTGGCCGACCTTGCCGGCAAGCCCGTGAACCTGGTCGAGCTTTCGGTCTCGCACTACCTCCTCGCCCGCGCGCTCGATTCCGCCGGGCTGAAGGAAAGCGACCTTTCCGCGGTCATCAACACGTCCGACGCCGACATGATCGCCGCCTACGCGACACCCGATGTCGAGGTGGTGGTGACCTGGAACCCTCTGGTCTCGACCATCCTGGAGGAGCCCGGCGCCAACAAGCTCTTCGACAGTTCCGACATCCCGGGCGAGATCATCGACCTGATGGTGGTGAACACCGAGGTGCTGGAAGCGAACCCCGCCTTCGGCAAGGCGCTGGCCGGCGCCTGGTACGAGGTGATGGGCCTGATGGCGGCGGGCGACGAGGAGGTCCTGACCGCGATGGCCACCGCCTCGGGCACCGATCTTGCAGGCTACAAGGCGCAGCTCGCCTCGACCCAGATGTTCTACGATCCGGCCGACGCCGTGGCCTTCACCGAGGGCGCCGAGCTTCCGACCACCATGGTCAGTGTCGCCGGCTTCCTGTTCGAGAAGGGCATCCTGGGTGAGGGCGCGCCGTCGCCCGACTTCGTCGGCGTGGCCTACCCGGGCGGCGCGACCACCGGCGATCCGGCGAACGTCAGGTTCCGCTACGACACGACGTACATGCAGATGGCCGCCGACGGCGACCTCTGAGGTCAGGGCCCGAGGGGGGCGGATCATGCGGCTTGTCAACCGGCATCCGGGCGTCGGCCGGGCGTTGCTTGTCCTCTTGCCGTTCCTGGCGGTGTTCCTGGCCTATGCGGTCGGGTCCGAGATCCGGCTGGCGGCCAACCCGGCCGACAAGCTGCTGCCCGCCCCCTCGACCATCGGCTCGACCGCCATCCGGCTTTTCACCGAGCCCGACCGGCGGTCCGAGAAGATCCTCCTGTGGTACGACACCGGCGCCAGCCTGACACGGCTGGCGCTGGGCGTCGGCATCTCGGCGGTCCTCGCCACCGTCCTCGGTCTCCTGATCGGGCTGCTGCCCTACGTGCGCGCCACGCTGGCGGGCTTCGTCGCCGTCGTCTCGATGATCCCGCCGCTCGCCGTCCTGCCGATCCTCTTCATCACCTTCGGCCTGGGCGAGGTCTCGAAGGTGGTGCTGATCGTCGTCGGCATCCTGCCCTTCCTGATCCGCGACCTCGCGGCGCGGGTGATGGAGATCCCGCGCGAGATGATCGTCAAGGCCGAGACCCTGGGCGCCTCGTCGCTGGTCATCGCGCTTCGCGTGGCCCTGCCGCAGCTCCTCCCCCGCCTCATCCAGGCGATCCGCCTCTCGCTCGGCCCGGCCTGGCTGTTCCTCATCGCCGCCGAGGCGATCGCTGCCGAGCAGGGGCTGGGCTACCGCATCTTCCTCGTCCGCCGCTTCCTGGCGATGGACGTGATCCTGACCTACGTCCTCTGGATCACCGCGCTCGCCTTCCTGATGGACCTTGTCCTGCGCTGGCTTGCGCGCCGGCTCTTCCCCTGGACCGAGGCCGGGCTATGAGCTTCGTGACCGCCCGGAACGTCTTCGTCACCTACGGCCAGCGGCCGATCCTGGAACGCGTGAATGTCGAGGTCGAGGAGGGCGAGTTCATCTCGATCGTCGGCGCCTCGGGCTGCGGCAAGTCGACCTTCCTGCGGCTTCTGCTGGCGCAGGAACTGCCCAGCCGGGGCGAGATCCGCGTGGCAGGGGCCGAACCGGCGCGCGAACCGGGGCTCGACCGGGGCGTGGTCTTCCAGCGCTACTCGGTCTTTCCGCATCTCACGGTGCGCGAGAACGTCGTCGCGGGGGAAAGCTTCCGCACTCCCTGGGGCCGCTTCTTCGGCACCGCGCGGCGGCAGGCGCGCGAGCGGGCCGACCGGGTGCTGGAACGGATCGGGCTCGACCACGTGGCCGGCCAGTATCCCGCAACCCTCTCGGGCGGCATGCAGCAGCGGCTCGCCATCGGCCAGGCGCTTGCGGCACGGCCGCGCATCCTCCTTCTCGACGAGCCCTTCGGCGCGCTCGATCCGGGCACGCGGATCCAGATGCACGAGTTCCTGACCGAGCTCAGGCGCGAGACCGGCATGACCGTCTTCATGGTGACCCACGACCTCTCCGAAGGCTTCAAGCTCGGCGACCGGGTGCTGGTCTTCGACAAGGTCCGCTGGGACCCGACCGACCCCAA
>JBNLCA010000187.1:0-3574 GCA_050303575.1 Paracoccaceae bacterium | reverse complement strand
CCGGATTTCAGGACCTCGCGGACGACGTAGTTGTTGTTGATCAGCGTGCCGATGCCGACCGCCGTCGCGGGCGTCTGCGGGCCGGGCTGAACCGGTGGGGCCGAGAACTGGGTCGAGTCCGCGGGGGCATCTTGCGCGGGCAGCTCGGCGTCGGCGGGCGCGGGCTCCGGGTCGGCCCCGGGCCGCAGGATCAGCCGCGTGCGTTCGTGTTCTTCCGGCTGGCCGGGATCGCCCGGCGCCGGCGGCTTCCTGTCGCCGTTGTCGCGGTCCCCGCTCATTCCACGATCTCCTGATCGGGTTCGAGCTCGACCTCTGCGGCCTGCGGCGGCAGACATTCGACCACCACCACCGTCACGTTGTCATGCGCGCCGCGCTCCAGCGTTTCGGCGATCAGCCGGTCGCAGGCTTCCTGCGGCGGCAGCGCGGCCAGGATGCCGGCGATGTCGG
This sequence comes from Paracoccaceae bacterium, assembly GCA_050303575.1. Lineage (GTDB taxonomy): Bacteria > Pseudomonadota > Alphaproteobacteria > Rhodobacterales > Rhodobacteraceae > JBNLCA01. The sequence continues at coordinate 3,127 of JBNLCA010000187.1, read as the reverse complement.
GATCGCTCAGGTGCCCGCTGAGGCCGTCCGAGCACAGAAGGAACCGGTCGCCCGGCAGGATGCGGCCGCCGGCCACGTCGCATTGCGGTGTCGAGGTGACGCCGATCGCGCGCGTGATCACGTTCTTGCGCGCCCAGGTCTTCGCCTCGTCGGGACTGATCGAACCGGCGTCGAGCAGCGCCTGCACCTCGGTATGGTCGCGCGTCTGCTGGCTGAGCTTGCCGTCGCGCAGAAGATAGATGCGGCTGTCGCCGGCCCAGATGCAGGCATAGTCCGGCCCGTCGACCAGAAGCGCCACCACCGTCGCACCGATGGTGCCCTGTCCAAGCGCGCGGGCATGTTCCAGGATCGCGTCGTTGGCGCGGCCGAGCCGCTCCATGAAGCGGGCCTGGAAGTCGGCGCCCGAGCCCGGCATTCCGACCGAGTAGAGCTCGCGCACGATCGACTGGCTGGCGAAGTCGCCGGCGGCGTGACCGCCCATCCCGTCGGCAACGACCCAGAGGCCGGATTCGGGGCGGCTGAGGAAACTGTCCTCGTTCACGGTACGGACGCGGCCCACGTCGGTCGCCTGGCCGGTCGCGAAGGTGAAGAACTCGGTGCTATGCATCGGCCGCCCCGCCGATGCTGCCGTCGCCGCCCCAGAGCCAGCCCATCGCGTCTGGACCCGGCATGCCGGGCTGGGCGAGCCAGATCGCGGCGCCCTGCCGTCCGCGCGGCGCCCACCAGTAGCTTCGCCCTGTTGCGGCGCGGGCGTGATCGACCGGTGCGGCATCGGCAAGGAGCGCGCCGAGCTCTCCCTCCGCGCGGTGCGCCCAGACGGTCGGCCCCTCGGCGGAAGCCGCCTCGGGCTCGGGTCCGGGGCCGAGCGCGTCCGTGTCCAGCCCTTCGAGAAGCGAGGCCGCGCCTTCGCCCGGCCGCATCGCCGCAAGATGCGCCTCGAGCGCGTCGTAGAAGTCCTGCGCCGGGTCGAGGACCGGCGGCGCGAGACCCACACCCTCGGCCATCAGGATCAGCGGAAAGCGCCGGCCGACCCTGTCACGCGAGGGCGCGATGACGCCGGCGGCGGTGCGCCCGGCCAGCGCCCGGCCGATCCAGAAGCGCAGCACCGGGGCGCCGTCCCAGAAGGCCTCCCACGCCTCGCCCATACGCTCGCGCAGGGGCGGCAGGCAGGCGCCCAGCCAGGCGTCGAGCCCGGCGCGCGCCGTCTCGCTGAGCCCGTGGCCGACGAAATCGCCGAAGCCCGGATGCTTGCCCATGATACCGACGCCGACCCCCACCCGCGCGGCCCTAGTCCAGGCTCGTCGGGCAGGCGAACTGCGCGAGTTCCGGCATCAGGAAGGGCACGGTGGTCGAGTTGAAATCGAACCGGTAGGTGATCGACCGGCCGCCGACCTCGTGGGTGACGGTGACCGAGGTGCCGCGCACTTGTGCGCGCCCGCGGCGCAGGAACTCGACGATGTCCCAGCGGCCGATGGCGAAGTCGAGCCGCGACTCGCGCCCGCGCTGTTCGGGAAAGAGCTGGACCGAGACGCCAGTACCCTGCCCCGGCCAGTCGAGCGGCACCGGCGCGTCACCGGGACGGGTCTGAACCTGCTGGCCGTTCAACGTGAGGTGCGCAAGCTCGACGGTGGGGCTGGACGCCAGGTGGCTGACCGAGATGTCGACCTTCGGCTCGGGGTTGCTCGAGTCGAAGAAGGCGGTGCGGATCGCCTCGGCGCGGTCGAACTGTGCCAGCGTCTCGGCCGAAAGCCGGTCGCCGATCGAGTTGCCGCTGACCGGACGCAGCCCGCTGGCGGTTCGGGTGACATAGGGCTGGAGGCGCGAGGTGTAGAACTGCTCCATCCGGCCGCTCGGCCCGAAGAACTGGCCGAAGGTGCTGGTCGAAACCTGCCGGTCGCCGCTTCCGCCGAAGGGATACATGGTGGCGATATATTGCTGGCAGAACTGCGTCACCTCGTCGTTCAGCGCGCGGTTGAGGTCGGTCAGCGTGGCGTCCTCGGCAACGGTGCGGAACTGGTTCTCGATCGCGCTCATCATCCGGGCGAGCGGCTCGGGTACCGCAGTGTTGTTGACGGTCAGCGCCGAGAGAAGCTGGCGCAGCATCGCATCGTCCGCCGGCGTCGGCGAGGTCGCCGAAAGCCTCCGGTTGTCGCGCAACTCGGCGATGCTCTTCAGGAGCGCGTCGACGGGGCGGCCACCCGGTTCACCGTTCAAGAGGGCATGCCAGTTTCTGAAATGATCCGAGATGGCGGCGACCTGACGTTCGGTCGAATCCTCGGCCGCCGCCGATCCGACGCGGGCCTGGTTCTTGTTGGATACTCTATCCCGCACGAACTTGAGCAGGAACCGCTGCAGGCCCGACGACTGGCCCTCGGCCCGGCTGAAGCCGTACGAGCCCAGCTTGGTGAAGAAGGTTCCATCTGCGAGATCTTCCTCGGAGAGCGTGGCCATCTCTTCGAGAAGTCGTGTCAGGCGGGTCTGCTCTTCGATATTCTCGACAAGATGCAGGATCGGCGAGTCGGTGGTCGAGGCGAGCTTGCTCAGTCGGTCAAAGGACGGCGCGTCGTTCGCCACCGACGCGATGGTGACGCGCGAGAGCATGTCGTTCCACGCGGCAACGAAGTCCTGCTCGTAAAGCCGGTGAAGCCTCGGTTCGAGCGATGCCAGCTGTTCCTCGTAGTTCACGCGGGAGGCGGCATCTCCAAGCACCCATTGGTCGTCCTCGAGGCGCTGGCGCGCCACCGTCAGCTCCTCGAAGAAATAGCCCCAGTAGCCATCGTAGGTATAGAGCGCCGGCACGCCCAGCTCGGTGACCGGCGTGCCGTCGGTCGTCGTGAGGGTCTGCGAGATATCGACCTCGATAGCCTCGGCCAGGTTGAAATCCAGCACGCCCGACAGCGTGGCGCGGTCCTTGATGGCGGCATAGGCCTGATCGACCAGCGGCAGGTTGACGATGGCGTCGCGCGCCTGGCGCACCAGCTCGGGGTCGATGGCCAGCGTCGGCGTGCGGTCGTCGTCGAGCTCGAGCATCGCCGCCAGGTGCGCCTCGAGCGCGTCGCGCTCGTCCAGTTGCCCGGCCGAGGGGAAGGCGTCGCGCCAGACCTCGGCGAAGTAACCCTCGACCGCC
>JBNLCA010000186.1:0-7386 GCA_050303575.1 Paracoccaceae bacterium | reverse complement strand
ACCAGCTCGAAGGCTACATGGCCCTCAAGTGGGAGGAGTGCTACGAGTACGAGCACACCCCCCACCCGGTCGAATACAAGCTCTACTACAGCTGCTGATCCGGTACCGGATCACGGGAAAGGGCGCCTTCGGGCGCCCTTTTCGTATGGCCCCACGACCTTTTCCCGCATGGCGCGAGCGCGGCCGATTTTCTGTGGATAGGTGTGGCGCAAGGCGAAGGGGGCGCCACCTTCACTTCAGAAGCGTCTCGCCGTTCGGATTGTCGATGACGATGCGCCAGGTGCCGTCGCCGTCGCGGCGCAGGACAGCGACGGACAGCCCACCGCCCTCGACCGCGGTGCCGTCCGGCGCGGTGCCGCTCATCGTCCAGGGCGCGATGTGAAGCGCGAGGTCGCCGACGACGATCACCTGCTCGCCCCGGGGATAGGCGAGGACCGGCGCGAGCGCCGAGAACTCGGTGAAGGCGGCGCCGATGGGCCCGGTGCCGCGCACCGGGACCTCCGGGTCGAACAGCACGGCGGCATCGGGCGCGTAGAGCCTTTTCGCGGTGTCGATGTCGCCGGCCTCGATCGCGGCAGAAAGCGCGGCGACGACGGCGTTGACCTTCGTCTCCTCGTCGGCGGAAGCAGTGAATGGAAGGATGGCGGCCACCAGGGTCGCCGCGTACCTTGCGCGAAGTCTCATTCGTTTCTCCTCAACTCATCTGCGCGGACGTGCGCCACCACGGAATAGGCCACCCCTCCTGACAGCCTGACGTCAGGAGCATCGCAAGCCGCGCCGGGGACAGAAAAGGGGCGCCCAGAGGCGCCCCTTTCCGATCCGGAGAGGAGGTTCCTCAGGCGGCGCTGGCCACCGCCTTCTGGTCGACCTTGGAGAGTGCGATACAGTCCTCGACCAGCTGCACGATGGCCGAGACGAGGTTCAGGACCGCCGCCGCGAGCGACGCGCCCGCCGTGCCGATCGCGGCAAGGATCATCGCGCCGAACGACAGGATCGCCTTTCCCATCGCCCACCAGTCGTCGAGATAGGCCCAGAGGATGTCCTTCAGGCTCGACCAGAGGTGGTCGTAGAAATACTTGAACGCGGCGAAGATCGACTTGGCCATGTCGGTGATCCCGCCGCGCACGGCGTCGGCCTTCTGCGCGGGCGTCTTGGCGTCGCGGACCTTGCGCATCATGTCGGCCAGCCGCCCGAGCAGCATCTTGGCGAGCTTGAGGTAGCGCGCGCCGACCTTCTCGACGATCTTCTCGACCTGCTTGGCGAACTTCGCCGACCGGTGGGTCGCGATCGAGATGAGGGCAAGGCCGACGAAGACCACGTCGATGACGACGACGGCGATGGCGCAGATCAGCTTCCAGTTGGCGCCGAGGACACCCTCGGTCGAGGCGCTTATGGCGACCTTGCCGCCGATCTCGAGCTCGATCCGGCCGTCGCGCTCGATGGCGCGGGCATAGCCCATGTTGTCGTCCAGCGTGGCAAGGACCGCGGGGCTGATCTCGCCTTTCTCGATCACCGGGCGCATGTCGCGCTCGACCTCGGCGAACATCTTGTCGAGATCGTAGCTCGGCCCCAGTTCTTGGCGCACCTCGGTCAGCGCCTCGGAGGCGAACTCGCCCGCATCGACCTGGCGGCGAAGTTCGGCCATCACGTCGTCGAAGCTGCGCTCGGCGGCGCCCGCGACCGGTTCGGGGGCGACGGGAGCCTCGACGCCCTCGAGCATCTTGGCCAGCGACTCGGTGCGGAACTCCTCGACCAGCGGGGTCAGTTCGGCGGCCGAGATGAAGTCGGGATCGAAACGGATGTCATAGTCTTTGAGTGTCTCAAGTGCCAAAGGTCTTCTCCTCGAATGATGTTGGGTTTCAACACGTCCATGCATAGAGCCCGGCGCCGAGCCCGGATGTGTCCCGCGTCACAAAGTCGAAAAATCGCCGAGCCTTAGCCGTGGAACGCGTTTCTTGCGTCCGGCGGCAGCGCGTCCATCGCCACCACGTAGGTGTGGATCGAGAAGACCACCGCCTGTGTCTCGGGCAGCCGCAGGAGGCACTGGCGCTCGCATCTGAGGTAGGGCGCCGGGCCCGCCGGCTTCGGTCGCGGGTCGTCCTCACGGCGGGGATGGAAGAGGTCGGCAGACTGATAGCGGTGTGCGTTCATCCGCCAGAGCGGCCGTTCGGGCCGGATCGCATCGAAGAGGCGCTGGACCCGCGGAGCGACACCCTCATCGTAGCTCTCGACGGGCTGATGAATGCGGATGAGCGGGCGGCCGATTTTCTCGGCCAGCGTCCAGGAGGCGGGAAAGCACAGGATCGCGCCGGTGAGGACATGCTCGTCCTCCCCCGCCTCCATCAGGCAGAGATCTTCCTGCACAAGCCGACCGAGCGTGATGAGCGGCCGGTCCGGATCGAGCGGCACCGTGACGCCGTCAGGGCGGGTCACCGCAGTCGCCCCGACCGCGAAACCAAGCGGCGTCAGATCGGCCAGGACCATCGTCAGGAGTTCCCGCGCCGCCGGCATCGCCCGACCGGTCAGCGCATGAACCTTGTCCTCGTGCGCGGCGATCAGGCGGTCTCGCAAGGCCATCTGCGCGGCATAGGCCTCGTCCACCCGCAGCCAGTCGGAACGGTCCAGCGGAAGGATTCCCGGCAGGCGGGACAGCCGCGGATCCATCCACGGAAAGGCGGGCAGCGTGGTCTGGAGGATCGGGTCCATCTGGCCGGCATAACCTGACGTGAGGGCACCGACAATTCCTCACTTAATGGCCACATTGACGCCCGAATCGAAACGGCATCTGGCGTCCGGACCGACCGGAGACCGATATGCGCCCGAACCCCGCAACGCTGGATGCCGCCATCCTCTACGACAAGCAGTTCGGGGCGCCGATGTACGGGCAGCTTCTCAACAAGATAAACCTGAGGGTCGCCGATTTCGGAGCTACCCTGGTCCAGACCAATGCCAGCGGCCCTGGCTTCGTAACGTTCCGGACCGATGATTTCTACATCCTCATCTCATTCGTGAACGAGCCCCTGGCGCCCGAAGGGTTCCGGTCGGTCCTGGCATCGGGCCACACGAAGAACTTCGGGATCGACTTCGATCGCATCGTCGCCGGCCACAAGAGCCACATCTTCATCACCTGCGGGGACGGTCAGACCCATATGATCGGGGCGCTGGCCGATGCGATGAAGTCGCTCGGGATGCAGACGGCCGCCCCGCCGGTCGAGATCGAGGTCAAGGTGCTCGCGCTCCATGCTGCCGTCAGCGCGATCATGGAGCTTGTGAGGCCTGACCCTGCCGCGGTCCACTGGTGCCAGTCGAACACGATCTACACGCCTGAGACCTTTCCGAAGATCACCGATGACCATCGCTTTCCTGTGGGCCTCGTGACGCATCCGCAACTCTACGAGGTCGGCCAAGCACCGGGTGGAGAGACCATAGTCGGCGGCAGCCTCGTCTTTTCCGAGCAGTTCTGCGGCAAGACACTCTGCGTCGAACGCAGCACGCATAATCCCTATCTGGTTGTCGCGGTCATGCTCGACGTCCTCTACCGCCACATCATGGAGGACCTTCCGCTCGAGGAAGGGCACACCGGCAGGATCGATCAGGGCTACGGCTACTGGTTCCACCACCATCCGCCAACTGAACGGTACCCCCACGGCGCGGTCGAGCTTGTCGTCGCCACGATCGAGGAACTGGACGAACGGCTCATTGCGGCGGGCGGAACGATCCCCACGGCCGAAACCGAGCCGTCCGCGCCCTCGGACGGCGAACCCGTGCCGCCGAGCCCGACGCGCTCTGCCCGCGCCAAGGACGCCGTCCGCGGCGAAGCGTCCGCCGGCGATTTCCCATTCGTGACCTTCGAGGCTGCGGTCCTTTACGACACGCCGTTCAGGGTCCCGGCCATCGACGAGCTTTACAACGAGATCAGCGCCCGCCTTGCGCGGCTGAGCTACAGTGTTGCCAAGAAGGACATGCCGGGCGAGACGGTCTTCAGTTTCGGCAACGATACGCTCTATGTCGAGGTCTCGTTCCAGCGCAAGCAGGCCGACCTCGAAGGTTTCAAGCCCGCGCTCTCGTCGCGTTACAACTACGTCCGGCACCCGCAGTTCATCGACCTCATCAACGACCATGTCGAACATGTCGAGATCACGGTCGGGGACGGGCCAATGCCGCTGGAACCGTTCAGCAAGAAGTTCATGCAGGAGAACGGCCTTCTCGGTCCGATCGCCGCCGCCGATCCCCGTATCAAGGCCTCGGTCCTGCACGGCGTGGTCGAGGCCGTCCTCGAAATCGTCATGCCGACGCCGACGCTCGTTCACTGGCGCCACACGGAGCTTCTCCACAAGCCTGACGACTTTCCGCACCTTACAGAACGGGTCATGTTCCCGGTCCCGCTGGCTGCGCACCCCGAATTCTTCGGCATGGGACAATCGGCCGAAGGTCAGAGCGGCGGCGGCATCCTGATGCGCGGGTCCGAGCTCTTCCTTGGCCGGACGCTTTTCGCCGAACCGACCAGCTATGACCTGAACTCGGTTCTGATGTCGCTGCAACTCGTGATGCTGAGGCACATCATAGGGGTGCAGCCGGTCGAGGACGGCACGATCGAGCCGATGGACAAGCGCGCGCAGTCGCGCCTCGAGTTCCGGCCGCCGTCCGAGATGACCCCCGCGGGCGGGATCGCCATGATCGTCGAGCCGCTAGGCACGGCGCCGCCGCCCAAGCGAAAGCAGAAGGCCGCTACGGGCGGGGCGAAGAAGTCCTGGTGGCCGTTCGGCAAGAAGCCGACCCTGCACTGAGACGCCGTTTCGGTCGCACGAAAGCGTCCGGGCGTGTCGCAATCGGACGGTCGCCGCCCTGCCCCGCGCCGCCAAGCTTGGCGCGGGAGGACGCCATGAACGAGCATTACCGCGACCGCCGCAAGATCGACCCGACCAAGGGCGAGCTCCTGCCCGACGGCAGCCCGAACGACAACGACCGGATCGAGATCGGACCGACGCAGCTCGCCTTCCGGGAATGGGAGGCGGCGGGCCTGACACTGCCGAACCTCCAGGCGATGCGCGAGTTCCGCTGGACGCGGCTGACCCAGGCTCTGGTCGCGCGCGACTACGGCGGGATCCTCCTCTTCGATCCCCTGAACATCCGCTACGCCACCGACACCACGAACATGCAGCTGTGGAACACCCACAACCCGTTCCGGGCGGTGCTTCTGTGTGCCGACGGCTACATGGTGATCTGGGACTACAAGAACGCCCCGTTCCTTTCCGACTACAACCCGCTGGTGCGGGAACGCCGCTCGGGCGCGTCGATGTTCTACATGTCGGGCGGTGACGGGATCGACCGGGTCGCCAAGGGCTTCGTCGCCGAGGTGGACGAGATCATGCGCGCGCACGCCGGGACCAACCGGCGGCTGGCGGTCGACAAGATCATGGTCTCCGGCCTCAGGGCACTGGAAGCTGCCGGCTTCGAGGTTCACGAGGGCGAGGAAGTCACCGAGAAGGTACGCGCCATCAAGGGACCGGACGAGATCCTGGCGCTGCGATGCGCCCAGAACGCGTGCGAGGCGGCGATGGCCGAGATGGAGGCCGGCTGCCAGCCGGGGCTGAGCGAGGACGACGTCTGGGCGCTGCTCCATGCCGGCAACATCAGGCGCGGCGGCGAATGGATCGAGACGCGGCTTCTGGCCTCGGGGCCGCGGACGAACCCGTGGTTCCAGGAGTGCGGGCCACGGATCATCCAGCCGAACGAGATCGTCGCCTTCGACACCGATCTCATCGGCTGCTACGGCATGTGCGTCGACATCTCGCGTACCTGGTGGATCGGAGACCAGAAACCGACGAATGCCATGATCGCCGCGATGCGCCACGCGCACGAGCATATCGCGACGAACACCGAACTGCTGAAGCCTGGCACCAGCTTCCGCGAGCTGACGTTCGGCGGCCACCAGCTCGACGAGCAATATGTGAAACAGAAATACAGCTGCCGGATGCATGGCGTCGGTCTCTGCGACGAGTGGCCACTGATCGCCTATCCCGACAACTGGACCGACGGGGACTTCGACTACGTGGTCGAGCCCGGCATGGTCCTTTGCGTCGAGGCTCTGGTCAGCGCCGAGGGAGCGGACTTCTCGATCAAGCTCGAGGACCAGGTTCTGGTGACCGAGACCGGACCGGAGAACCTGACGAAATATCCGTTCGACGCGCGGCTGATGGGCGAGGCCTAGTCGCTGGTCCTTGTCACGCGTGGAGCAGGGCCGCGCTCCGGGCCGGGATGAACTCTCGCCCCTCGCTACGGCCCGAACCGCACCAGCACGCCCCTGTGATCTGACCCGAACTCGGGCCGGACCTCCATCGTCGCGCGCCAGCCCTTGGGCACCAGCACATGGTCGATGGGCAGCGGTACGAGCCCGCCGGACAGGACAAGCGTCGCCCGCGTCGGTCCCGCCTTCTCGGTCCTCGTCGCCCGCGCGATGGTTCGGACCGAATAGCCCCACGGAACCATGTTGAAATCTCCGCCGATCACAGCCGGACCTTCGATCTCGTCGAGCGTAGTGAAGAACGAGTCTAGATGCCGGTCCTGCCCGTAGGGCCAGGGCCAGTGCAGATGCACTGCGCCGACCCAGAGCGGTCCGAGCGGTGTTTCAAGTTTGATCAAGGTCAGCCCACCTCTGCGCCCGCAACGGACCTCGGACGCCGCCTCGTATTTCGACAGGATCACGGTGCCGCCGATGACGAGCGTGAAGGGGCAGAAGGATTGCGTCGGGTAGGCGGCCCTGAGGTCCTGGACAAGTATCATGTTGTCCGGGCTCACCTCTTCCAGCGTGACGATGTCAGCGCCCGATTCAAGAATATCGCGGGCCGTCGCCTCGAGGTCGTCGTTCCGGAAATAGAGGTTCTTCTGGTAGAGGGTCAGCCATTCCTCCGGCGTCTCTTCGTGCCCCCTGTAACTGAGCGCGGTGGGACCGGCGAGGATCAGTGCCGCGGCGAGAACAACGAGGCCCTTCCCAATCCCGGTGAAGGCCAGCACCAGCCCGCCGAGCATCGCGCCGGCAACCCAGTAGAGGCGGAAGACGGCCAGCGAATCGCCGGCCGGATGGATCACGCCACCGAAGCTGAGGACGAGGGCCACAAGCGCGGCGAGGCTGAGAATCCATAGGAGTGTGCGAAGCACGCTCATGGGTCACGCCGTCCCGGGCAGTCGCCCGCCGGCCGCCCGAAGCAATCGTCTGATGCAGTGAAGGACATGGAGATGTGACGCACGCGCCGGCGCGACCCTTGGTTCAGGCGCTCTTGCGGGCGCGCCGGGCACGGCCGGCCCAATCCGCGCAGGCCTCGCCGAACGCCTGGAACAGCGGCCGCGAGACCGGGTCGTTCGCCGCGTTGTACTCGGGATGCCACT
>JBNLCA010000185.1:0-2068 GCA_050303575.1 Paracoccaceae bacterium | reverse complement strand
CATACGCCGGGCGGCTCGTCCCAGGGTTCGGCGGCGGCTGTCGCCGCCGGGATGGTACCGCTCGCCATCGGCACGCAAACCGGCGGCTCGGTGATCCGCCCCGCCTCGTTCTGCGGCACGGTCGGCTTCAAGCCGACCTTCGGGTCGATCCCGCGCACCGGGGTCCTGCGCCAGTCGCAGACGCTCGACACGCTCGGCGTCTTCGCGCGCGACATCGAGGATGCCGCGCTTCTGGCCGAGGCGCTTTTCGGTCATGACCCCGCCGATCCGGCGACGGCGCCAGCCCCGTTCCCGCATCTCGCCCGCATCGCCGCGACGGACGCGCCGGTGACGCCGACCTTCGCCTTCGTGCGGATGCCCGGCCACGACGAGGCCCATCCCGACATGGTCGCCGCGTTCGAGGAACTGACGGGCGCGCTGGGCGAGCAATGTTTCGAGGCGCCGCTGCCGAACGCCTATGACGAGGCGGCGTCGGTGCGCGAGCGGATCAACTTCGCCGAGCTGGCGCACAATTATCACCGCTACGACAAGGCGGACGTTTCGGCGGTGATGCGCGAGGCGATGGAGAAGGGCAAGGCGACGCCCGCGCGCGACTACCTTGCCGCGCTGACCTGGATCCCGGTGCTGCGCGCCGGCATCGACGAGATCCTGGAACGTTGCGACGCGATCATCTGCCCGGCCGCGCCCGGCCCGGCGCCCGAGGGGCTCGCCTCGACCGGTGCGTCGCATTTCAACGGGCTGTGGACGATGACCGGGCACCCGGCGGTGACGCTGCCGCTTTTGGAGGCCACGAACGGGTTGCCGATGGGCGTCCAGCTCGTCGGCCGCCGCCACGACGACGCCCGGCTGCTGAGAACCGCGCGCTGGCTCGACCGCTACCTGCAGGAGGCCACCCCATGACGGAACGGATCATCTCGATACTCGCCTTCCTGACGCTGGCGGCATTCCTCGGCATCCTCTTCCTGTGGGTCCCGCGCGTCGATCTCGGCCTGGTGCTCGGCGCGACACTGGCGCTTGCCGGCTACGATTTCCTGATCCGCAAGCGCTGAGACCCCGGCACGTGCGGGCGCGCCTGCGGCGCGGCGGAACTTTCGGTGACCTCGCTTCGCTCGGCAGGAAGGGGCCCTCGGGCCCCCTCTTTGGCCTGGCGGCCAAATTCACCCCCGAGAATATTTGAGACCACGAGATATTCCAGCCTTCCTGATCCTTCCTTGTGCCGGAAATACTCCGGGGGAGTCGCCTCTGGCGACGGGGGCAGCGCCCCCTCCCCTCTCGCCACCGGGCCGCTTTCGGTGTCTGATGACGTCCGGAGGGACGCATGATCGACAAGCTCGAGATGTTCATCGCGCTCGCGACCGAGGAGCATTTCGGCCGCGCCGCCGAGGCGGTTGGCGTGACCCAGCCGACGCTGTCGGCGGCGATCAAGAGCCTCGAGGCCGAGCTGGGCGTCATGCTCGTCTGGCGCGGCTCGCGCTACCGGGGGCTGACGCCGGAAGGCGCGCGTGTGCTCGACTGGGCGCGGCGTATCGTGGGCGATGCTCGCACGCTGCGCGAGGAGATGCGCGCCGCCCGCGCCGGCCTGTCCGGAAACCTTCGCCTGGCCGCGATCCCGACCGCGCTCGCCATGGTGCCGCGACTGACGGCACCGTTCCTCGCGAAGCATCCCGGCGTCCGGCTGACCGTCCTGTCGCGCACCTTCGGCGAGATCCTGGCGATGATCGAGAATCTCGAGGTCGATGCCGGGCTGACCTACCTTGAGGATGCACCGCTGCCGCGCGTCACCACCGTGCCGCTCTACCGCGAACGCTACCGGCTGATCGTCGCCGCGGGCACCCCCTTCGCGCGGCGCCGTACCGTGCGCTGGGCCGAACTGGATGACCTTGCCCTTTGCCTGCTGACGCCGGACATGCAGAACCGCCGCATCGTTGACCGTCACCTCGCCGAGGCGGGCATCTCGGTCGCGCCGGCGCTCGAGGCGAACTCGTTCGTGACGCTGATGGCGCACGTCCAGACCGGGCAGTTCGCCACCATCATGCCGGCCGAGGCCACCGAATTGTTCCTCGGCTCG
>JBNLCA010000184.1:0-10907 GCA_050303575.1 Paracoccaceae bacterium | reverse complement strand
TGCTCGGTCAGGTCGGCGAAGCGGCGGCGCGTGGAAACTCCGGGGATCATGGGCGTCTCTCTTTAGAACGATTCCAAACTAATGGAGCCGAAAGTATTTTCCAAGCGCCCCTTGAAGGAGTGAACCGACCGGTTTAGATATCGTGAACCAAACAGTTCAGTACGGATCATTCTCATGACACGCTCCCTTCCCGTTCTGGCCCTTGCCGCGCTGGTCGCCGGCACCGCGCCTGCCCTTGCGAACATCGGCCCGCTCGAGCTTCCGCGCATGACGTTCCCGAAGCCCACCGAGCCGAGCTTCCCGAACCCCACTCAGGCCTGCACCCAGCCCGGGACCTTCACCGTCGACCGGTGCGAGACGGACGCAGGATGAGACGCCTCCCGCTCCCCCGGGGGCGAGTTGGGGTGCGAACGGGGCGGGGCAACCCGCCCCGTTTGCTTTGTTGCCGGAACTGAACGGTCTGGTCTAAGTTGTGATAGCGGAGGGTACGATGAACGAGATTTCCGAGGTCAAGAAGGGGCGCAAGTTCGACCAGGTGCTGGAAGGCGCGCGTGGCGTCTTCCTGGCCGACGGGTTCGAAGGTGCCAGCGTCGACACGATCGCCAGGGCGGCGGGCGTGTCGAAGGCCACGCTTTACAGCTACTTTCCGGACAAGCGGCTTCTCTTCATGGAGGTCGCGCGCTGCGAGTGCTGCCGGCAGGCGGACGAGGCTGTCGATCTGATCGACATGAACGCTGCGCCCGAAGTGGTGCTGACCGAGACCGCGCGGCGGCTTGTCGAATTCTTCCTGTCGGACTTCGGGATGCGGGTTTTCCGCATCTGCGTCGCCGAGGCCGACCGCTTCCCCGATCTCGGCCGCGAGTTCTACGAATCGGGCCCGGCGCTGGCGCGTGCGCGTGTCGCCTCGTACCTGACCAAGGCGGTCGAACGCGGGCAGCTGAGGATCGAGGACATCAACCTCGCCGCCGACCAGTTCCTGGAACTGTGCAAGGCCGACCTTTTCCCAAGGGTGATCCTGGGCGTGCAGACGCGGTTCACCGAGGCCGAGCGCACGCGCATCATCAAGGGCGCGGTCGAGACGTTCCTGGCGCGCTACGCCGCCTGACAGTCAGCCGCGCGGCCCGTAGGTCCGCCAGGCCCAGATCAGCAGCATCGCGCCGAGAACCGCGCCGACGAAGCCGGCCATCCAGCCGGAGACGGTGATCAGCACGCGCAGGACCAGCCCGCCGATCAGCGCGCCCAGAACGCCGATCGAGATCGTCGGGATGACGCCGGTGTCCAGCCGCATCAGGCGGGTCGCGATGAAGCCCGCAGCGGCTCCGATGATGATCAGGGCAATGATAGGCATGGGTCCCTCCTCCATTCATATGGGAAGGCGGCAGCCGCCTGCCAAGTTCGGTTGCCGTCGCTCCGCCGCGGCACGACGAGTTCGGCCTTGCACCGACGCCGCTCGTTGCATTTCCAGCTTGCTGCAGTTCAACCGATGAGTGAGTGTCACGTCGCCTTAAAGTACGCATCAGAATTTCTGAATTCTCACCACGTGAGAGTGCGCCCCAAAAAAGACACGCATAGGCCGCAAAATTAACTATCTAGGCTGGTGGATCGTATACAACCCGTAAACAGTGCCTCGGTCGTCGGTTCAATCATAAATTGTGATAGGAGAAGATGACATGAGGAGACTCATGCTGTTGCTTGCCGTCTGGATGCTGGCGGGGCAGGCGACGGCCCAGGGGACGGAGCTGAACTTCTCCAGCTACGTCAACCGGCAACACCCGATCGACAAGCTGATCATCGCGCCGATGGAAGAACAGTACGAGGCGATGGTGGGCGGCCTGTCGAAGGTGGTCGTCCATGCCGACGGCACGCTGGTCCCGGGGCCCCGCGCCCAGTTCGACGCGATCGCGTCTGGCAAGGCCGACTTTACCTTCGCGCTCTGCTCCTATGCGCCCGATCACTTCCAGCGCACGCTGCAGTTCGAACTTCCGGGTCTCTACACCGATCCGGTCGAAGCGACGAACGCGATGTGGGACCATATCGACTATCTCGGGGCCGAGGCGCCAGACATCAAGCTCATGGTGCTCTGGGCCAACGATCCGACCGTGCTGATCACCCGCGAGAAGCCGGTGACCAACCTTACCGACATCCGGGGCCTGAAGATCCGCGTCGCCTCGCAGGCGCATGCGCGCATCATCCGCGCCTGGGGCGGCGATCCGGTGATGATCCCGCTGCCGGCGGACACTTACACCGCCTTCGGCGCCGGCGAGATCGACGCAATCTTCATCGGCGCCTCGGCGATCAACAGCTTCAAGTTCTACGACTTCGGAAACTTCATCACCACGAACCTGCCGTCCTCGGTCGTCGCCTACTACGTCGCGATGAACCGCGCCCGCTACGACTCGCTGAGCGAGGTGGAGCAGCGCGCGCTCGACAGCTTCTCGGGCCGCGAGGCCAGCCTCAGGGCGGCCGAGCTCTACATGAATGCCGGACCGCGGGCGATCGAGATATCGCGCGAGAAGGGGCTGCAGATCATCGAGCTGACCCCCTACCAGCGTCAGGCGTTCGAGGATCGCTTCCCCTACGCGAAGATCGAGGGCGGGAACTGACATGCGGCGGATCAAACAGGTGCAAGCGCGTTCGAAGCTTATTCCCGACCGGCTGCGCGGTGCTCTGGCGCCGGCCGGCCGTGCCGGGGCGGAACAGGAGTATGGACGGATGAAAGGGACGTGGGGGATGGCCGCCGCACTGGCGGGGACGCTGATGGCGGCGGGGCCGGCACTGTCGGAAGTGACGCTGCAGTCCTTCGACGGGTCGATCTCGATCTCGGGCGAACTGCTCGACTACAGCGACGATACCTACGTGATCCAGTCGGCCGTCGGCCGGCTCGAGATCAAGGCGCTCGAGATGCGCTGCATTGGCGATGAGTGCCCCTCCGAGGGGGGCGAGACCGAGACGGTGCGCATCGCCGGCGCGTCGGCGGTCATGTCCAAGCTGATGGGCGACCTGGTCGAGGGCTACGCCTTCTTCCGGCTCGACGCGCGCGCCGAAGCGCCCGCGGCCGAGCCTGGCGCCGACCAGTCGGTCGAGGTCGCGGCCGAGGGCGTCGGCACGCTGGCGACGATGCGCATTCACCCGACCAATACGGCGCAGGGCTTTGCCGCGCTCCGCGACGGTCAGGCCGACTTCATCGTCGCAAGCCGCCCAGCGGCCGGGGCCGAGACCTCGGCGGCACAGGACGAGAAGGTCTTGGCGCTCGACGGGCTTGTCATCCTGTCGCATCGCAACAACCCGGTGCGTGCTGTCTCCGAGGCCGATGTGCCGGCGATCTTCTCGGGCCGCATCGCGCGCTGGTCCGAGCTCGGCGGCTTCGACGCGGCGATCAGCGTCTATGTCCCGGCCGAGGACACGGGCGCCTTCGAGATGTTCCGCGCGACGATCATGGCGCCTTCGGGCGCGGCGCTGGCGCCGAACGTCACCGTGCTTCCCAGCGCGCAGGAGGTGGCGGACGCGGTGGCCGCCGACCCGTTCGCCATCGGCGTCGGCAGCTACTCGTCCAAGCGGCAAGCGCGCGCGATGACGATCCGCGGCGTCTGCGGCGTGCAGACACCGGCGAACGAGTTCACCATCCGCACCGAGGATTATCCGCTGACCCAGCGGCTCTACCTCTATCGCGGCGGCTCGGAGCTCACCGGTCACGCCGAGAACCTGATCGACTTCGCGCTGTCGGACGAGGGCCAGTTCCTCGTCTCGGATGCCGGCTTCGTCGACCAGCGCGTCTCGGCCGAGCCGGTCGACAACCAGGGCATCCGGCTCGCCTCGGCGATGATGGACAACGGTACCGATGTCAGCTTCTCCGACCTCCGGACGATGATGGGCAGCCTGGTGGTGGGCGACCGGCTGTCGCTGACCTTCCGGTTCCAGTTCGGTTCGTCCAGCCTGGACAGCCGGGCCCGTGGAGACATCGCGCGACTGGCCGAGCTTCTGTCGACCGGAGACTATGCCAACAAGGAGGTGCTGCTGGTGGGCTTCACCGACGCGGTCGGCGATCCGGCGAAGAACCGGATCCTGAGCCAGGCCCGGGCCGCGGTGGTGCGCGACGCCCTGGTGCAGGCCGCACCGGCCGGCTCGCTCGATGCGCTGTCGATCCGCACGGCGGGCTTCGGCGAGGTCGCACCGCTTGTCTGCAACGACACCGACCAGGGCCGCGCCATCAACCGCCGGGTCGAGGTCTGGGTCTCGGACCGCGTCCGCGACACGAACTGAAGCCTTGCGCTACACAAACGAAAGGCCGGCAGAAATGCCGGCCTTTTGCGTTTCAGGTCGCCCGGGGTCAGGCCTTCTTGGTGCGGCTCGCGGGCTTCTTGGTCGTCTTCGCCCCGGCCGTCCGGGTCGCCGCTTTCGGCGCGCTGCCCTTCTCGAGCGCGTCGAGCCGTTTCTTGAGCGCGGCGTTCTCCTCGCGCGCCTTCTTGGCCATCGCGGCCACGGCGTCGAACTCCTCGCGCGTGACGAGGCCACGGTCGGCGATCCAGCGGTCGAACCAGCCCTTCATGGCGGTCTCGGCTTCCTGCTTGGCGCCCTGGGCCACGCCCATGGCGTTCTGCATCACCTGCGAAATGTCGTCGAGAATCTTGTTGCGGGTCTGCATTGCGGCCTCCTTGGCAGCTTCAACCCAATATGGGGCCGGTGGGTTCCCGTCGCAAGACGCGGTCGCGGTTGACTTCGCCGGCAGGCCCGGCGACAGATCGCGCCATGCAGGCCGTCATCGCCTTTCCGGACATCTCTCCCGAGATCTTCTCGGTCGATCTTTTCGGCATCCATCTCGCGCTGCGCTGGTACGCGCTGGCCTATCTCGCCGGCATCCTGATCGGCTGGCGCATCGTCATCGCGGCGGTGAAGCGGCCACAGCTCTGGGCGGGCAACACGGCCCCGATGACGCGCGAGCAGGTGGACGAGCTTCTGACCGTGCTGATCCTGGGCGTGATCCTTGGCGGGCGACTGGGCTACGTGCTCTTCTACAAGCCGGCGGACTATTGGGCGAACCCCGGCGACATCATCCGCGTCTGGGACGGCGGCATGGCCTTCCACGGCGGGCTGCTCGGCGTTGTCGTGGGCGGTCTCTATTTCTCGTGGCGCTACGGCGTGGCCAAGCGCCCGCTCGCCGACGCAATCGCGCTGGCGACGCCGGTGGGCCTCTTCTTCGGACGCATCGCCAACTTCATCAACGCCGAACTCTGGGGCAGCCCCACCGATCTGCCCTGGGGCGTCGTCTTTCCCGGCACCGCGGCGCAAAACTGCGGCCAGCCTGTGGGCGAGGTCTGCGCGCGTCACCCGTCGCAGTTCTACGAGGCGGCGCTAGAAGGTCTGCTGATCGGGCTGGTGCTCTACATCCTCGTCCGTCGCGGCGGGCTCAAACGGCCCGGCCTGGCGGCAGGGGTGCTTCTGGTCATGTATGGCTGCGCGCGGATCTTCGTCGAGCTTTTCCGCGTTGCGGACGCGCAGTTCATCACGCCGGACAACCCGGCCGGGCATGTCATCCGCCTGACGCAGCATATCGGACTATCGATGGGGCAGGCGCTGTCCCTGCCGCTGATCGCGGCCGGGCTCTGGCTGATACTCACAGCCCGGCGGACATGACGCCGCTCGCCGAGCTTCTCGTCCGCCGGATCGAAGCCACCGGGCCGATGACGCTGGCCGATTACATGGCGGAATGCCTGCTCCACCCCGAGCATGGCTACTACGCCACGCGCGATCCCCTCGGAGCGGCGGGCGACTTCACCACGGCGCCCGAGATCAGCCAGATGTTCGGCGAAGTCCTTGGTCTCGCGCTGGCGCGGGCCTGGGCCGATCAGGGCGGTCCGGACAGGGTTGTGCTGGCCGAGCTGGGGCCGGGGCGAGGCACGCTGATGGCGGACGTGCTGCGCGCGGCAAAGGCGCTGCCGGCGTTCCGCGCGGCGGCCCGGGTGCATCTGGTCGAAGCCTCGCCCACCCTGCGCGCGCGCCAGCGCGAGACGCTTGGCGATGTCACTGTGACGTGGCACGACCGCGTCGAGACCCTGCCCGAAGCGCCCCTCTTCCTGGTGGCGAACGAGTTCTTCGACGCGCTGCCGATCCGGCAGTTCATCCGCGATGGTGCCGGCTGGCGCGAGCGGCAGGTCGGGCTGGTCGAGGGACGCCTGACGCTGGGTCTTTCCGCTCCGGCGCCGGGCGCCGCCGCCGCGCACCGGATGGCGGATACCACGGACGGCGACGTCATCGAGATCTGCCCGGCACTGCCCGCAATTGCGGGAGAGATCGGTCGCCGCATCGCGGAGCATGGCGGCGCGGCACTCATCGTCGACTACGGCGACTGGCGCTCGCTCGGCGACACATTCCAGGCGGTGCGCGCCCACAGGCCCGAGGACCCGCTGGCCAATCCCGGAGAGGCCGACCTGACGGCCCATGTCGATTTCGAGGCGATCGCCCGATCGGTCGCGCCGGCCACGGCGACCGCGATGGTGGCGCAGGGTGCGTTCCTGGAACGGCTCGGCATTGCGCAGCGCGCCGAGGTTCTAGCCCGCTCGCTCGACGGCGCGCGGCTGGAGTCGCATCTTGCGGCACTCCGACGCTTGACCCATCCCGACGAAATGGGGTCTGTTTTCAAGGCGCTTGCCATTCACCCGCGGACCACACCCGCGCCGCCCGGTTTCCAATGACGCTCGAAGTGATCACCTCCGAGGCGCTTGCGCCCATGACCCACGGGTTCTTCACCCGGAAGGGCGGTGCGTCGTCGGGCATCTTCGCCGGGCTGAACTGCGGCTTCGGCTCGACCGACCAGGCCGACATGGTGACGATCAACCGTGGACGGGTGGCGGGGGCGATGAATGTCGCGCCCGAAGACCTGATCACCGTCCACCAGACCCATTCGGCCCGCGTCGTCGAGGTGACGGGTCCGGTGCTCGACCATCCGACTGCCGACGCGATGGTGACGCGCGTGCCGGGGATGGCGATCGCGATCCTGACGGCGGACTGCCAGCCGGTCCTCTTCTCGGACGCCGAGGCGCGCGTCGTCGGTGCGGCGCATGCCGGCTGGAAGGGCGCGCTCGACGGCGTGCTTGAGGCGACGGTCGAGGCGATGGAACGGCTGGGGGCCGCGCGCGGCCGCATCAGCGCCGTGATCGGCCCGACGATCAGCCAGCGTGCCTACGAGGTCGGACCCGAATTCCTCGACCGGTTCGTCGCGCACGATGCCGACTACGGGCGTTTCTTTTCCGGCGGCACCGGCGAACGCGCGCAGTTCGACCTGCCGTCCTTCGGGCTGCATCTGTTGCGCGAGGCGGGGGTCGGACATGCCGAATGGACCGGTCACTGCACCTATTCCGATCCGCTGAAATTCTACTCCTACCGCCGGAGCGTGCATGAGTCGGAGGCGGACTACGGAAGGCTGATCTCGGCCATCCGGCTCTAGGGGCCCAATTGTGGCGAAATAGCGGCGAGCCTGACCAGCTTTGGTCGAGTTAGTTAACGCTGCGGCAACCGTAACGTGTGCGCTATTGGAATAAAGACCGGTAAACGAAGAAAAATACCCGATTTTTCCTGTTGTCGTGCCGGTGCCACAATTTGTCGCGGAACAAACCGGCCTATTTAACAATTTCTTGCTAGGCGGCCACCGAGTTGCCCAAATGGAGTCGTCTACTGGTTCTCGTGAAGAACTGGGGCATTTTGGGAGAGTAACAATGACCAACCGCCGCTGGATGAGCTGGCTTCTGGACGACGAGATTGCACGCTCGTCCGCCGCTCCGTGGCGCCGTGGTATCCGCCGCGCCGTATTCCGCGCCCGCCGTCACGCCGCCTGATTTGGCGCTGACCCCGATCGCGTCCTAACGCAGATCCCCGACGGGGCCGAGTGCAGCCAAGAGCGGCTGCAGATCGGCCTCGTAACGTTTCCAGGCCCCCACGGAACTCGAATAGAGCGGCTGACGCACCTGCGAGGCGCTCAGCGTTTTCACTGCCCGATCGTTCCGGTGGAAGTTGATGCAGGCCTCGTCCCACTCCAATCCGACATAGTCGATCATCCGGCGCGCCTGGCCCTCAAGGTCGGCAATGACGTCCTCGTACCAGACCTCGATGAAGTCGTCCGGCGCGTGCTCGCGCCAGAACGCGACCTGACGCGCGAACAGCTTGTAGAACTTTGCGGTCCAATCCATCGAGTAAGTGTAGCGATGAAGACCGTCCTGGAAGCGCTGCTTGAGGAGCGACAGGCACGAGTCGCGCGGATCGCGGCGGACGACGATGATCTTCGCGCGCGGCAGCGCCAACGGAACGTAGCCAAGGTAGGCGTAGGTCGAGATCGACTTGTCCGTCACATGTTCATAGCCGGGATGGAGGGCGGAGACGGCGCGCACGTAATCCGAGCCGACCTTCGCGAACTGGTCGCCCATCCCCTCGTCGCCTGACCGGGCAACGTTGGTGACAACCCCCGTCAGCGGTGCGTTGACCAGCGACATTTCTCCACCCGCCGCCACCTTTGGATGCGAGGATATGATCTGTTCGATCAGCGTGGTTCCTGACCGCGGCAGACCCGTCACGAAGATCGGCGCGGCAGATGTCTCGCCCTTCCCGCGCCACCGTTCGACGAGGGACGGTGTGTAGGTCTTCCTGGCTTCCGCTG
The DNA here is from genome assembly GCA_050303575.1 of Paracoccaceae bacterium. Lineage (GTDB taxonomy): Bacteria > Pseudomonadota > Alphaproteobacteria > Rhodobacterales > Rhodobacteraceae > JBNLCA01. The sequence continues at coordinate 2,263 of JBNLCA010000184.1, read as the reverse complement.
CGGCCCGCTCGTCATTCTCGTAGCCGTAGGGAAAGCGCCTCGCCGTGAGTTCGTTGGCTTCGTTCAGATAGGTGAAAAGACGGTCGTCGGCGCGGATATCCTCCATCGCCTTGGCGAGCGCGAAGGCCATCTGCCTGCGATCGTCGGTGCCGGGCGCGGCCTTTGCGAAACGTGTTTCAAGCTCGGCCAGAAGCTGATCGTCCGCCTTGATCTTGCGGATGCGCGCCCAGGTGTCCCAGGGCAGTCCGGCGTCCGGGGCAAGCGCGCATGCTCGCTGAGCATGGTCAAGCGCGGCGTCAAGATCTCCGAGCGTCAGATTGCTCGACGCCGCGGCCACATGCAGGCCGGCGGCGTCCGGATGTCTGGCGATGCCCTTCGACAGGATCCGAAGCGCACCGGCCTCGTCGCCCTGCGCCGACATTGCCTTCGCCTTTTCCATGATGTCGGCGACCTCGCCCTTGGCGGCCGGCATCGCGCCCTGCTGCGACGGCAAGGAAAACCTGCCGTCGATACGGGCGACGACGTCGGCGGCCAGCCCGGCCTTGCGCGCGCGCGCAAGGATCGCGCCCTTCGGTGGTTTGCCGTCCTCGCGCGAGATATCCGCAAGCAGAAGCCACAGCGCCTCCTCACGCGGTCTGAGTTTCAGCGCCGTTTCGCAAGAGGCGCGGGCATCGACCAGGCGCGAGACGCTCAGAAGGATGCACGCGATCTGGTAATGCGCCTCGGCGACCGTCGGGTAATGCCGCACCAGCGTACGATAGACCTCCACCGCTTCCGGAAGCCGGTTCGCGGCCTGCAGGGCCTGGCCCTGCTTGTAGGCAGACGCGATCTTCTGCTTGTCGAGCGGAGTGAAGGTCTTCTTCGGTGCGATGGGCATGGGCTGCTGCTAGCAGATGCGCTGCACCCGTTCCAGAGCGTCAGGCGTTCTTCGCCAGCCGTTCCTCGAGGATGTCGAAGGGCACGCCGGGCTCGTCCTTGGCGCAGCGGATCACCAGCGAGGTCTTGACGCTGGCGACGTTGGGCGCCGCCGTCAGTTCCTCGGTCAGGAAGCGCTGGAACGACGACAGGTCGGGCGAGACGCATTTGAGGATGAAGTCGATCTCGCCGTTCAGCATGTGGCATTCACGGACAAGCGGCCAGTCGCGGCAGCGCTGCTCGAAGGCGGATAGGTCGGCCTCGGCCTGGCCGTGCAGCCGCACCATGGCGAAGACCTGAACCTCGAAGCCCAGCTCGCGGGCGTTGACGTCGGCGTGGTAGCCCTGGATGTAGCCCTGCTCCTCGAGGGTGCGGACCCGGCGCAGGCAGGGCGGGGCAGAGATGCCGACCCGCCGCGCCAGCTCGACATTGGTCATCCGGCCGTCCGCCTGAAGCTCGGCCAGAATCTGGCGGTCGATCGGGTCAAGTCGCATGCCGGGCATCGGCGCCTCCAGATTTTTGCGAACCTTACGCCCACACCTATTCCTGCGCAATAAAGTTTCAACTTTGCGCAACTTTTCTCGCGCGCTCAGCGAATGGTGAGCGGGTGTTTCACGGGGTTCCCCCGGCCCGCCCCGGCGCCTATATCGAAGGCCGAACGAACGGAGGGCGGCATGGGCGAGACGCGGCATACGAAGGTTCTGATCATCGGCTCGGGTCCGGCGGGCTACACCGCCGGCGTCTATGCCAGCCGCGCCATGCTGAATCCGATCCTGATCCAGGGCATCCAACCTGGAGGACAACTGACCACGACGACCGAGGTCGAGAACTGGCCCGGCGACACCCATGTCCAGGGCCCTGACCTGATGGTCCGGATGGAAGAGCATGCCCGCGCCATGGGGACCGAGATCATCGGCGACTATATCCAGAAGCTCGACCTCTCGCAGCGGCCGTTCGTGGCGACCGGCGATGGCGGGACGACCTATACCGCCGACGCGGTGATCCTGGCGACCGGGGCGCAGGCGAAGTGGCTGGGCCTACCGTCGGAAGAACAGCTCAAGGGCTTCGGCGTCTCGGCCTGCGCCACCTGCGACGGCTTCTTCTATCGCGGCAAGGAGATCGTGGTGATCGGCGGCGGCAACACGGCCGTCGAGGAAGCGCTGTTCCTGACCAACTTTGCCTCGAAGGTCACGCTGGTCCATCGCCGCGACAGCCTGAGGGCCGAGAAGATCATGCAGGATCGCCTTTTCAAGAACGAGAAGGTCGAAGTGATCTGGAACCACACGGTAGAGGAAGTGCTGGGCGAGCCCGGCGGCGCCGGTGTCACGGGCGTACGCATCAGGGACGT